>JAFMJM010000082.1 GCA_017853455.1 Acidimicrobiia bacterium
CGGACCGACGAGTAGAACTTCAGCGCCCGGCCGCCCGGCGTGGTCTCGGGCGAGCCGAACATCACGCCGATCTTCTCGCGCAGCTGGTTGATGAAGATGCAGATGGTGTTGGAGCGGTTGAGGTTGGCGGTCAGCTTGCGCAGCGCCTGGCTCATCAGGCGGGCCTGCAGGCCGACGTGGGTGTCGCCCATCTCGCCCTCGATCTCGGCCCGGGGCACCAGCGCCGCCACCGAGTCGATGACGACGACGTCGAGGGCGCCGGAGCGGATGAGCATGTCGGCGATCTCGAGCGCCTGCTCACCGGTGTCGGGCTGGGAGATGTAGAGGTCGTCGACGTTGACGCCGATGGCCGAGGCGTAGGCCGGGTCCATGGCGTGCTCGGCGTCGATGTAGGCGCAGGTGCCGCCGTTGCGCTGGGCCTCGGCCACGACGTGCATGGCGAGGGTCGACTTGCCCGACGACTCGGGGCCGAAGATCTCGACGACCCGGCCCCGAGGGAGGCCTCCGATGCCGAGGGCGAGGTCGAGGGCGAGGGCGCCCGTCGGGATGGCCTCGATCGAGACGCTCGGGCGCTCGCCGAGGCGCATGATGGCGCCCTTGCCGAACTGCTTCTCGATCTGGCCGAGGGCCATGTCCAGGGACTGGTTGCGGTCCACCGTGGTTCCTCCAGTGGGTGTCGGTTTCGCTCGGGGTCTGACCCCGGAGACGCTACGAACGGGGTGTGACGGTTATCGCCGGCGCTCCCCCGACCGGGTCCCGGGAGGGCCCCGGGAGGGTTCGGGAGGGCGGTCCCCGGGTGGCCGGCCCGGAATGACAAGGGTGAGATTACCGAACACCTGTTCGGATTGCAAGCATTTCCCGCGGGATTTCCCGGGGCCGGGTCCGGCCAGGTCGGGCGGGCGCGGGTTCGTTGTGTGGACGTTTCCGGGGGCCAGGGGCCCCCGAAACGTCCACACAACGAAGTCGATCACCCCGCGCGACTCGCGCGCGACAACTCAGGCCAGGGAGCGCAGGCGGAGCCGCAGGAGGTTGAGAACCGTGATGGTCGAGAACTGCCGGATCCGCTCGCGGTCGAACGGCAGACGGGCGGTGACCGCCTCGGTCGGGTGCCCGGGCACGGCGATCGCGTACCAGACCGTCCCGACCGGCTGACCGTCCTGCTCGGCGGGCCCGGCCACACCGGTGATCCCGATGCCGACGTCGGCACCCAGCACCCGCTGCGCGGCCTCGGCCATCTGCACGGCGCACTCCTCCGACACGACGCTGTCGGCCGTGACGCCGAGCACGTCGCGCTTGACCTCGGTGGCGTACGCGGCCACCGCGCCGCGGAACACCTCGGACGCACCGGCCACGTTGGCGACGCGCGCGCCGATGAGTCCACCGGTGAGCGACTCGGCCACCCCGAGCGTCCAGCCGCGCGCCCGGCAGAGGTCGAGGACGGTCGACTCCATCGTCTCGTCGTCGATGCCGAAGACCAGCTCGCCGAGGATGGTGCGCAGCTCGGCGTCCTCGGCGTCGAGCAGCGCGATCGCCTCGGCCTCGGTGGGCGCCTTGGCGGTCATGCGCACGTAGAGCCCCTCGATCCCGCGGGCGAGGAACGCGATCGTCGGGTTGGTCTGGGCCTCGACGCGGTGGTCGATCATCTCGGCGAGCGCCGACTCGGAGGTCCCCCAGGTCTTGAGCGACCGCGACCGAATCACCGCCTGCTCCCCCGAGCGGGCGAGCAGGTCGGGCAACACGTGGTCGCGCACCATCTGCTGCATCTCGTAGGGCACCCCGGGCACGGCGTACACCGCCACCTCGCGGCCGCCGTACGGGAACACCGCCCGGATGCCCGGCGCGGTGCCGATCGGGTTGGGGATGGGGGCGGCCCCCACCGGGATGTCGGCCTGGCGCAGGTTGTTGTCGGTCATCTCCCGCGCCCGGGAGCCGAAGATCCGCTTGATCTCCTCGATCAGGTCCTCGTGCCGCTCGAGCTCGACGCCCATCACCTCGGCGATCATCTCGCGGGTGACGTCGTCGGGGGTCGGCCCGAGCCCACCGCAGACGATGACGGCGTCGGCCTCGTCGAGGAGGGAGCGCAGCGACGCCACCATCCGGGCGAGGTTGTCGCCGATCTTGCGGTGGTCGTAGGTGTCGATGCCGGCCTCGGCGAGCTGCTCGCCGATCCAGGCGCTGTTGGTGTCGACGATCTGCCCGAGGAGCAGTTCGGTGCCGATGGCCAGGACGTCGCAGCGCATGGTGGTCTCCGGGTTTGCTCGGACGAACGGGGTTGTCGGATCAGGACGATACGTCAGGACCGGCGACCGGAGTGGGTCGCCGGAGCGAGGCGACCACCAGGTCGGCGCCCGACACCACCGTCATGACGACCGCGGCCCAGAGCACGGCCTCGGCGACACCCGGGTGGGACTCCGCCGGCGGGAACAGCGCGACCGCCACCGCCAGGAACTGCACGTTGGCCTTCCACTTGCCCCACCGGCGGGCGGGCATCGAGATGCCCCGGCGGGCGGCCCCCGAGCGGTAGAGGGAGATGCCCACCTCGCGGGCGCCGATGATGGCCACCGGGACCCAGCCGAAGTCGCCGCGCAGCGCCAGGACCACCATCCCACCGAACACCAGGACCTTGTCGGCGAGGGGGTCGAGGAACGCCCCCGAGCGGGTGACGCCGTCGCGGCGGGCCAGCCACCCGTCGAGGAAGTCGGTGATCCAGAGCACGCCCCACGCCACGAAGATCGGCCACGACGTCGTGCCGCGCGGGTCGTCGGCGATCAGCATCAGGATCGGGATCGTGAACAGGATCCGGGCGATCGTCACGACGTTGGCGGGCGTGCGGATGGCGTCGGGCCCGAACCGCGGGACGCGCCGGACCGGCCCGGCGCCCTCGCGCACGGGGCCGGAGGCGCCGGTCACGCCCCGACCACCACGGCCAGGAGGTCGGGACCGAGCGCACCCTCGGCCCGGGCGCGCACGACCGTGCCGACGGACCCGGCCCATCCGACCGATCCGGCCGGGGCGGCGTCGGTGACGTCGACCAGCACGACGCCGTCGATCTCGGGTGCCTCCCGGTGGGTGCGCCCCACCAGCCGGACGCCGCCGTCGGTCCCGTCGACCACCTCGTCGACGAGCACCTCGAGGACGGTGCCGGCCGCGACGATCTCGTCGCGGGCGGCCTGCGTGATGGCGGTCTGACGCTCCTCGCACTCGCGGAGCCGCTCGGCCGCGAGTCCGGGGGCGACGGTGCCGTCGAGGTCGGCTGCGGCGGTGCCGTCCTCGGGCGAGAACGGGAAGAACCCGGCCCAGTCGAGGGCGACGTCGTCGAGGAACGTGAGCAGGGCGTCGTGGTCGGTCTCGGTCTCGCCGGGGAACCCGACGATGAACGACGACCGGAACGCGACCGCCGGCTCACGCGAGCGGATGTCGTCGATCGCGGCGGCGAAGCGCGCGCCGTCGCCCCACCGGGCCATCCGTCGCAGGAGCGGACCCGACGCGTGCTGCAGCGACAGGTCGAAGTACGGCACCACGGTCGGGAGGTCGAGCATCGTGGCGATCAGGGGGTCGCGGACCTCCGAGGGGTACAGGTACAGCAGCCGGACGCGTTCGAGGCCGTCGGCACCGAGCTCGGTGTCGAGGCGGCGCAGCAGTGCGGCCAGTGCACCCACCTCGCCGGCGTCGCGGCCGTACCAGGCCAGGTCCTGGGCCACCAGCACGAGCTCGGCGGTCCCACCCTCGACCAGGGTGCGGGCCTCGGCGACGATCGCCTCGGGCGCGCGCGACCGCTGGGTGCCGCGGAACGACGGGATCGCACAGAACGCGCACGCCCGGTCGCAGCCCTCGGCGACCTTCAGGTAGGCCCACGACGCGCCGGTGGCGGCCCGGGGCAGCTCGAGCAGGTCGCGCACGCCGGTGGGCGCCGGCACCGCCGCGTGGCGCCCGCCGAAGGTGACGTTGGTGGCGTTGGTGGCGTTGGTGCCGATCGGGGCGGGGAGCGTGGCGATGGAGCCGGCGCCGGCGAACCCCACCACGGCGTCGACCTCGGGCAGGGCGTCGGCCAGCTCGTCGCCGTAGCGCTCGGCCAGGCACCCGGTGACCACCAGCCGGGCACCGGCCGCCCGCTCGTCGGCGAGGGCCAGGATCGTGTCGATCGACTCGCGCCGGGCCTCCTCGATGAAGGCGCAGGTGTTCACCACGACCACGTCGGCGGCGGCGACGTCGTCGGTGGGGGCGAGCCCGTCGGCCCCGAGCGCGGTCGCGATCTTGTCGGAGTCGACCGCGTTCTTGGGGCACCCGAGGGTGACCAGGTGGTAGCGGCCCGTCACGACGTGCAGGGTACCGGGGGGCGGGCCCGCCGGCACCGGGTCGGACGCCCCCGTCCGGGCATCCGCACGCCCGACCGGTCAGTCGACCTCGGGGACCTCGATCGCGCCACGGGCCTCCATCGCCTCGAGCTCCTCGACCGTCATCAGCACCGCCCGGGCCTTCGAGCCCTCCGACGGTCCGACGACGCCCCGGCGCTCGAGCAGGTCCATCAGGCGACCCGCGCGCGAGAACCCGACCCGCAGCTTGCGCTGCAACATGCTGGTCGAGCCCATGCCGCTGCGCACGACCAGGCTCATCGCCTCGCCGAGCAGCTCGTCGTCGTCCTCGGGGTCGCCCCCCGGACCGCTGCCACCGGGCGCGTCGTCGGCGATGCCCTCGACGTAGCGGGTCTCGGTGCTCTGGCGCTTCCAGTGCGCGACGACCTTGCGCACGCAGTCCTCGTCGACCCAGGCGCACTGGATGCGCTGGGCCCGGCTCGACGAGGCCGTGACCATCAGCAGGTCGCCCTTGCCCACCAGCTTCTCGGCGCCGGCCTGGTCGAGGATGACCCGGGAGTCCTGGAGGCTCGTCACGGAGAACGCCAACCGGCTGGGCACGTTGGCCTTGATCACGCCGGTGATGACGTCGACCGAGGGCCGCTGCGTGGCGATCACCAGGTGGATGCCGACGGCGCGTGCCATCTGGGCGATCCGGCACACGCTGGCCTCGACGTCGCGGGCGGCCACCATCATCAGGTCGTTGAGCTCGTCGATGACGATGACGATGAACGGCAGCCGCTCGTAGCCCCGACCGGTGACGGGATCGGGCTCGTCGGGCGTGGGGAGGTCGCCGCGGTCGACGGCGGCGTTGTACCCCGTGATGTCGCGGAAGCCCGCCTCGGCGAGGGTCTCGTAGCGCATGTCCATCTCGCGCACGGCCCAGTCGAGGGCGTTGGCGGCCTTCTTCGGGTTGGTGACCACCGGGGTGAGGAGGTGCGGCAGGTCGTTGTAGGCGCCCAATTCGACCCGCTTGGGGTCGACCAGGATGAGCCGCACCTGCTCGGGCGTGTTGCGGATCGCGAGCGACGTCACCAGCGAGTTGATGCAGCTCGACTTGCCCGCACCCGTCGAGCCGGCGATCAGCGCGTGCGGCAGCGTCGCGAGGTTGAGCATCACGGGGCGGCCGGCGATGTCGCGCCCCAGCCCGATCTCGAGCGGATGGTCGGCGGACTTGGCCTCGGGCGAGGTGAGGATGTCACCGAGGGTCACGAGCTGGCGCTGGCGGTTGGGGACCTCGACGCCGATCGCGCTCCGACCCGGGATCGGGGCGAGGATGCGCACGTCGGGCGAGGCCATCGCGTAGGCGATGTCGTTGCTCAGTGCCGTGACCCGGTTGACCTTGACGCCAGGGGCGAGCTCGAGCTCGTACCGCGTGACCGTCGGACCGACCGTGGTCCCCACCAGGGTCGCGTCGACGCCGTGCTGGAGCAGGGCCGCCTGCAGCGTCTGCCCACCCTCGTCGATGCCCGCCTTCGGCGGTCCCGACCGGTCGCCACGCTTGAGGATCTTCGGGTCGGGGAGACGCCAGTTGGCGTGGCCGAGGTCGAGAGCGGCCTGGCGACCGGGACCGGCGTCGATGACCGGCACGTCGACGGCCCGGGGGGCGGGGGCCGGCTCGTCGGGCTCGTCGAGCAGCCCGGGATCGTCGGCGACGGCGTCGACCATGGCGATACCGTCGGACTCGGCGTCGTAGAGCGACACCGCCGGGACGTCGACCAGGGTGGCGTCGGGGTCGAACGGCGGCAGGTCGGTGACCGTGGCGTGCGGGTCGAAGGTGGGATCGTCGGGCTCGGCGTCGGCCTCGGCGGCCCACCCGGACGCGTCGAGCGCCGGGGCCGCGGGCGCGACCGGTGGCGCGGTCGGGACGGGCGGACCACCGGCCAGGGCGTCGATCTCGGGGTCGCGCGTCGGGTCGACGCCGACGCCGACGCCGACGGCCGGGGCCGGGGCCGGATCGGCGACCATCGCCAGGGCCGGGTCGCGGAAGCCCTCCGGCGGAGTGGCGAACCCCGGGTCGTCGTCGAACGGCTCGAACGGGTCGTCGGGGTGGACGTCGGCGAACGCCCGGGCCCGACCCCCGGCCCACCGTCCGGCCCGGCCGATCCCGGCCAGGACCCGCCGCATCGGGACCCCGGGAGCCATCAGCACCCCGAGGAGGGCGAGGCCGCCGAAGATGACGGCGCTGCCGACGGTCCCGGCGACCGCCACCAGCGGCGCCCCGATCAGCGCGCCCAGGTAGCCGGCGGAGTCGCGGAGGGTGTCGACCGGGGCCGAGAGCGGCGGGGCACCGGTGGCGAGGTAGGCGATGCCGAGCCCGGCGAGGGCGCAGCACCCGAGCCCGACCCCGACCCGCCAGGGGGCGGCGGGCACGTAGGGAGCGACCGGCGGCGCGTCGGCCTCGGAGGCGGCGGCCGGGACCTCGTCGTGCCCAGGGCGCCAGAAGAACAGGAGGATCGCCAGGCCCAGGCAGACCACGGGCACGGCGTAGCGCCCGACGCCGAACAGGGCGCCGGTCACCGAGGCCAGCCCCCGGCCGATGCCACCGGCGGCGTCGCCGAAGAGACCGAGGGCGGTGAGCGCCCCGACCACGAGCAGGACGATGGCGGCGGCGTCGGGGCCGTGTCCGCGCAGCTGGTCGGCGGCCTCGGCCCGGTGGCGGTCCCAGGCAGCACCCCGGGCGGGCGCGGTGCGGGCCGGCGCCGACTTCGCCGCGGTCTTCCGTGCGGCCGTCTTCTTGGCGGTCGTCTTCTTGGCGGGTGCCTTCTTGGCCGGGGCCTTGCGGGCGGAGCCCGACCGGCCCGCGGTCTTCGGAGCGGACTTCGAGCCGGAACCGGAGCGCGCCGGGGTGCGGGTGGCCATTTCTCAACGGTAACAGCAGCCCCACCAGCCACAGTGGTGGTTCCGGCCGGTTCCCGGGTCAGAGCCCCGAGGTGTAGCCCCCGTCGACGGGATAGACCTGCCCGGTGATCCACTCCCCGGCGTCGCTGCAGAGCAGGACCGCCAGGGGCGCCGGGTCGTCGACCCGGCCCAGCCGCTTGATCGGGTAGGGCCGCAGCATCGCCCGCTCCCGCTCGGGGTCGGCGAGGCCACCCGACGCACCCCCGTGGCGGATCGTCCCGAGGGCGATGCAGTTGACCGTCACCCCCGCCCGCCCGACCTCGACCGCCAGCCCGCGCGAGAAGCCCATCGCCGCCGCCTTCGCCGCCCCGTAGACGGCCTGGTGGCGCTCACCCCGCCGTCCGGCGTCGGAGACGATCGTCAGGATCCGGCCCCACCCGGCCTCGAGCATGCCGGGGAGGTAGGTGTGGCTGACGTTGAGGACCCCTTCGAAGTTGATGCGGATGACCGGCCCCCACCCGGCGGGGTCGGAGCCGACGAAGTCCTCCATCGTGGCGACGCCGTCGCGGAACGCGCGCACGCCGGTGCCGGCGTTGTTGACCAGGATGTCCACGGGCCCGGTGTGCTCGCGCATCGCCCGCACCGACGCCAGGTCGGCCACGTCGCACGTCGCCACTCCCCCGCGCCCGCCGTCGGCACCGATCTCGGCCACGACCGTCGCCGCCCGGTCGGCGTCGAGGTCGGCGATCCAGACGAAGGCGCCGCAGCGCGCCATGGCCCGGGCGATCGCCCGACCGATGCCGGCACCCGCACCGGTGACGAGGGCGGTGCGGCCGGCGAGCAGCTCGGCCGTGTCGCGGAACTCCATGGGATCCTCCGAGGTGTCCGGGGCGCGACGACCGGTCGCCGCTGCGCCGCGAACCGTACCGAACCGGGCCCGGGGGCGCCGGGTCAGACCTCGAGGACGACCGGGATGATCGCCGGGCGACGGCGCGTGCGGTTGTTGATGAACCGCCCGACCGTGCGGCGGGTGTGCCGACGCAGCGTCTCGAAGTCGGTGGCGCCCTCGGCGGCCGCGGCCGCCAGCGACGCCCGCACCGCGGCCTTGGCCTCCTCGATGAGGTCGGCGGCCTCGGCCTCGTAGACCCAGCCGCGCGTGACGATCTCGGGACCGGTCACCAGCTCGCCGGTGGCGGCGTCGACCGTGACGATCACGACGACGACCCCCTCCTCGGCGAGGTTGCGCCGGTCGCGCAGCACCCCCGAGTCGATGTCGTCGAGGATCCCGTCGACGTACTGGTAGCCGGCGGGCACCGCCCGCCGCTCGACCTCGAGCATGTCGCCGATGGTGACGGCGTCGCCGTCGGAGCAGAGCAGCACCCGGTCGTCGGCGAGGCCGACGGCCTCGGCGAGGCGGGCGTGGTGGATGAGGTGGCGGTACTCGCCGTGCACCGGGATGAACCACTCGGGGCGCACCAGGGCGAGCATCACCTTGAGCTCCTCCTGGGAGGCGTGGCCCGACACGTGCACGGGGGCGTTGCCGTCGTGGACGACCTCGGCGCCGGCGCGGTAGAGGTTGTCGATCACGCGCGACACGTTGGTCTCGTTCCCCGGGATGGCGTGGGCCGAGATGACCACGACGTCGTCGGCACTCACCTTGAGGTGCTTGTGCTCGTGCGCGGCCATCAGCGACAGCGCGCTCATCGGCTCACCCTGCGAGCCGGTGCACACCACGCACACCTCGCCGGGCGCGTGGCGGGCGACCTCGTCGACGTCGATCACCCGGTCGTCGGGGAGGTTCAGCATCCCGAGCTCGCGGGCGAAGGCGGTGTTCTGGATCATCGACCGGCCGACGAAGGCGACCTTGCGTCCGGTCGCGAGCGCGGCCTCGACCACCTGGGCGACCCGGTGCAGGTGCGACGAGAACGACGCCACGATCACCCGGCGGTCGGGATGGTCGCGCATGACCGAGCGGATGACCGGGCCGACCGACGTCTCCGAGGGCGTGTAGCCGGGCCGCTCGGCGTTGGTGGAGTCCGAGAGCAGCACCCGCACGCCCTCGCCGGCGATCTGGCCGAGGCGGGGCAGGTCGGTGAGGCGGCCGTCGAACGGGGTCAGGTCGAGCTTGAAGTCGCCGGTGTGGAGGATCGTGCCGGCGGGCGTCCGGTACGCGGTGGCGAAGGCGTGGGGGACCGAATGGGCGATCGGCACGAACTCGACGTCGAACGGGCCGATGCGGATGCGGTCGCCGTC
>JAFMJM010000083.1 GCA_017853455.1 Acidimicrobiia bacterium
GGGCGGCGAGCACCGCGAACACGACCGCCACAGCCGCGAACACCACCATCACGCGCCGCCGGACGGTCCCCCGGGCGGGTGCGCCCACGACGCGTCCGTCGGCGCCGCGCGGCGCCGGGCGCGTCGGGGGCGGCGGGTCGTCGAGCGCGAAGGCGGTGCGCAGGATTCCGCCGGCCACCGGCGCGCCGGGCGTCCGGGGCTCGGTGCCGACGGCCCCCGCGCGCGACGAGGCCGCCGGGCGGACCGGCGGCCGGCGGGTGTCGGCTCCGGCGCGAAAGCCGGTGATCCCGGAGCGGTCAGGGCGTTGCGGTGAGATGACCCTTCACCTCCGCCCAGCCGGACAGGTTCGATCCGGTGCTCCCCCGGCGCGGGACGTCGCCGACGACCGGAACCGCCACCGGCGGCTCGGTCGGGAGCGCCAGGCCCAATTGCGCGGCCCGGGCGGTGATCCGCGCCGGCGACGACAGCTGGCCGTTCGCGAGCCGCAGGGAGTCGTAACGGGTCTCCTCGGCGGCGATGCGCGACTCGAGCCGGTCGAGGCGGACCTGGTTCTGGGCCAGCAGGGTGTGGGCCACGACGACGGTGAGCATGATCCCGACCGCCACGACCAGCATCCCCACGGCGCGGCCGCGCGACGCGGTCCGGCCGCGGGCAGCGGTGCCGGCCGGGCGCGGCGGCGCACCCCGACCGGTCGGTCGGGGTGCGGGACGCGTCGTCGTCCGGGCCGCGGGGCGCGCAGCGGGACGCGCCGTCGAACGCGCGGCCGGACGGGTCGGCGTGCGCGCGTCGGTCGTCCGCCGCCGCGTGGGCGCGGCGGCGCGGGTGCTCACGACGCCCGCGGAGCCGCCAGCGGGGCGGACGCGAGACGCTCGGCCGCCCGGAGGCGGACACTGCGCGAGCGGGGGTTGTCCTCGACCTCGGTCGGCGCGGGCCGCAGGGCGCGGCGGGTGAGGGTGCGCACCACCGGGATGCGCTCGACCGGCTCGGCGGGGAGACCGGGCAGGGCGGGCGCCTCGTGGGTGGCCGACCAGTCGCGGAAGCGCTCCTTGACGATGCGGTCCTCGAGCGAGTGGTAGGCCAGGACCAGCACGCGGCCCTCGGGCTTCAGCAGGTACACCGCCTCGTCGAGCCCCTGCTCGAGGTGCTCGAGCTCGCGGTTGACCTCCATGCGGATCGCCTGGAAGGTGCGGCGGGCCGGGTGCGGACCGGTGCGGCGCAGGCGCCCGGGGATCGCCGCGGTGATCGCGGCGACGAGGTCACCGGTGGTCAGCAGCGGCCGCCGGGCGACGATGCTCCGGGCGATCGACCGGGCGTGACGCTCCTCGCCGAAGGTGGCGATGATGCGCGCCAGGTCGGCCTCGTCGTACTCGTTCACCACGAGCGCCGCGGTGAGATCCTGGCGGGCGTCCATCCGCATGTCGAGCGGTGCGTCGGCCATGTACGAGAAGCCGCGTGACCCACGGTCGAGCTGCGGGCTGCTGACTCCCAGATCGAACAGAACTCCCATGACGTTCCCCTCACCCTCGGCCGAAACGATCTCGGCGATGTCCTCGAACCCTCCCCGCACCACCCGGGCGCGGGATCCGTACGGGGCGAGCCGCTCCCGGGCCGCCAGGACGGCGTCCCCGTCACGGTCGATCCCGAGGAGGTGGCAGTCGGGACGGGCTCCGAGGATCAGGGAGGCGTGCCCCCCACCCCCGACGGTCCCGTCGACGATCAACCCCGCCGGCACCGGGCCGAGGAGCTCGACCACCTCCCGGGCCATCACCGGCAGGTGCTGGAAGTCGGTCATGCCCTCCATGGCCGCTCCCCTCCTCTCTTCCCGGGTCCGACCCCTCGGGTCGTCCCCTTCACTGGCCGTGAACCCGACCCCAGCCCCCCGGACGAGCGAGTGCCGTTCGGTTGTCTCTCCGAATCGACTCGGTGGAAGCGGGCGGAGTGGGGGCTTCACCGCGCCATCCGGGGGGCTGGGCTGGGGTTCACGACGTGTCCGGCGGTCGCCTCCTGCTAGATCCCGAAGCCGGACTGTCCGGCCTCGTGGAGCGACGAGCGCCCGACGGCCTTGCGGGCCGTCCAGCGTCCGTTGTCCCACACCTCGATGCGGGTCAGGACGCCGGTGACGGTGACGTCCTTGACCAGACCGGCGTACTCACGCAGCGCCGGCGGGATCGCGACCCGGCCCTGGCGGTCGGGGGTGACCTCCCGGGCGTCGGCGAAGAAGGCGCGGGCGGCGTCCTGGTCGTGCTCGCCGCGGCGCAGCTTCTCCACGATCTCGTTGGAGACCCGCTCGAACTCGTCGTTCGTGTAGACGGCGAGGCACCCACCCGGGAACGCGCCGACCACCGCCCCTTCGGCGAGCGCGGGGCGGAACTCGGCCGGGAGGATGATCCTCCCCTTCGTGTCCAAGGAGTGCTGGAACTCCCCGAGGAACATGGCCGTCGGCTCCGGTGGTGGGCGGACCCCGGACCGGGCGGACCGGGGGTCGAGCGGGTGGAGCGGTCGCTCCCGTGGTGGCGAGCGGTCGCTCCGGGGCGGCGGTCCGGGGGTCCCCCGGGCCGTTCCCCGTGGTGGTCAGGGTACTCCCCTTTCCACCACTGCGCGCCACTCTAGTGCCCTTTCCCCCCACCGTCAACCCCACACCCTCCACTCCACCCCCATCCGGGCCCATCCGGACCCACCCGTGGCGCCCCGGGCCCGGGGCCGGTGGCCGGGTTCCCCGCCTCCGGGCACGATGGAGCCGTGGGCCAGGTGATCTACGCGACCTCGGCGAGCCTCGACGGCTACGTCGCCGACCGGCAGGGCACGCTCGACTGGCTCGACGGGCTCGACCACGACCCGGCCGGGCCGGGGGGCTTCGCCGAGATCGACGCCCGGGCGGGGGCCATGGTCATGGGGCGGGCCACCCACGACTGGGTGGCGGGCGCGCTGGAGCGCACCGGTGACCCCTGGCCCCACCGACAGCCCTGCTGGGTGCGCACCCGGCGCCCGCTCGACCGGCCGATCCCCGGCGCGGACCTGCGCGTCGCCGACGGGTCGGCCGCGGCGGCGGTCACCGAGCTCCGCCGGATCGCCGGCGACGCCGACGTGTGGTGCGTCGGCGGTGGCCGGACCGCCTCCTGGCTCCTCGACGCCGGACTCCTCGACGAGATGTGGGTCACGGTCGCCCCGGTGGTCCTCGGCGGCGGAGTACCGCTCCTCGCGGGACCGGCGTCCCTCGAACTCCGCGAGGTGGCGCGCAACGGCGCGTTCGCGGTCGTGCGATACCGGGTTCTCGACGCGACGCCGTGACCCCACGGGCGCGGGCGGGCCGCCTCAGGGTCGGCGGTCGACCAGCTGCCCGGCCGTGGCCGAGCCGATGAGGCCCTCGAGGTCGTGCAGGGACGCGCGTCCGTGGCCGATGCCGTGCGCGCCGGCCCAGGTCAGGCCCGACACCGCGACCCACTCGCCCACCGGCTCGCGCAGCAGGTGGAGGTTGACGTCCGGGTTGAGGTAGGTCCAGACGCGCGGGTCGAGCGTGGAGGCCAGGCCGCTCGCGAAGTCGGCGGCCCAGGCGGCGAGCGCCACGGGCGCCGTGGGCTCCCCGGCGACCAACGGCTGTGCCATCCGGGCCCACAGCACCACCGGGTCACCGGCACCGGTGTCGCCCCC
The DNA here is from genome assembly GCA_017853455.1 of Acidimicrobiia bacterium. Taxonomy (GTDB): domain Bacteria; phylum Actinomycetota; class Acidimicrobiia; order IMCC26256; family PALSA-555; genus CAIUKV01. The sequence goes on from JAFMJM010000083.1 coordinate 3,649, forward strand.
GACCCGCACCCCGACCATGGAGCGCAGGAAGCCGGGTTGCACCTCGCCCGGGCCGAGCGTCGGGTCACCCATCGGGTGGGTCACCACCGTGCCGGCGGCCACGGCGTCGGGCACCGGCGGCGACGCGACCGGTGGACGGGCGGGATCGGCCTCGACCTCGGGCCAGCCGGGCTCGGCGACCCGGACCCGCAGTGCGGTGGCATGGGTCACCTCGGTCTCGCCGTCGAACAGGCCGACGTCGACCACCTGCATCCGCTTGCCCTCGCGCCGCACCGCACGCTCCACCCGGAGCGGACGCCGCGGGACCGGACGCCACAGGTCCATGGTGAGGCGCACGGTCTGCATGGGGGTCAACGTCGGAATGCCCGTCGTCGCCCAGCCGAGCAGGCCGCAGACCGGCGGCCCCTGTTGGGTGGTCCGGTCCCAGCTGCTCTCGGTGAGCACGGTCGGCACGACCCGATCACCGTCGACCAGGTAGTAGGCCGACTCGTCGTCGGTCGGGACCCCGGACGGCACGGACATGTGGTCAGACTACGGACGCCGACCCGTCGGGTCGCGATCCGGCCCGCGTCGAGACAGCCCTGTCACAATCCCCGGCGACGACCGGACCCACCCGGACGCAACCCCCACCGAAGGCGCAGGTGCAGGGATCGGCCACGGTCACCGTCGGCGTCCCGACCGTGACGACCGAGCACGGACGGGTCGTGCACCGCACGCCGTGCACCGTCGACGGCCGGGACCGTGAGGTCCGCTACGAGGTCGACGAGCGCTGGGCCGACCTCGTGTCGCCGTTGGCCGACGCTCCGCTCCTCGCCGTGGTGCCCCTCGCGCTCGCGCGCGGTGCGACCATCCGGGTGACCGGTCCGGTCACCGACGAACTCGTCCACGGGCTGCACCACGGCTTCCTCCACCTCCACCGCCGGACGTCGCCCCGCTTCGGTGCGGTGACCGTCGAGGCCACCACGACCGTCGCGCCATCCCCGCCCGCCGCCGGGGTCGCCACCGGCCTGACCGGCGGCGTCGACTCGTGGACGGTCCTCGTCGACCACGCCCTCGACCCCACCGTCCCGGCGGGGAGCCGACTCACCCACCTCGTCAACTCCGACACCCTCACGGGCACGTCGCGCGAGACCCTGCACGCGATGCGCGGCCGCATGGGCCCGATCGCCGACGCGCTGGGCCTGCCCTTCGTCTTCGTCGACTCCAACCTCCGCGACCTCCAGTCAGAGAGCGACCTGGCCCCCGGCGGGATCGTCACCGGCGCCCAGGTGAGCACGGCGTTCCTGCTCCAACGGGGCATCGGCACCTACCTCTACGCCAGCACCGTCGCGGAGGAGCAGGTCGGCACCTGCGAGCCGAACGAGATGGGGCGCCTCGACGCGCTCACCCTCCCCCACCTCGCGAACGGGTCGGTGCGGATCCGCTCGGTCGGCGGCGAGTACCGCCGGATCGACAAATTGCGTCGCATCGCCGACGTCGAGGCCACGTGGACCGCGCTCGAGGTCTGCACCGACGACCACCTCGACGGCAACTGCGGCCGCTGCCGGAAGTGCCGGCGGACCCTCGCCCTGCTCGACGTCCTCGGGCTCCTCGACCGCTACCGCGCCGTGTTCGACCTCGACCAGTGGTCCCGGGTCCGCACCCGGACCTTCCGGGCGCTGCAGCGCTCCGAGCACCCACATTCCCGGGAGATCGTCGAGGCCGCCCGTGCACACGGGATGCACCTGCCGCGTCCCGTCCCGTTCCCCCGGCTCCGTCGGCTCGTCGGTGCCACCCGCCACCACCGTTCGGGCTGAACCGCCTTCGCGGCCACGAACCCGGATCGTGGCTCAGGCGCGCCCCGGATACGGATCGTTCGGGCCCCGGGCCGCCGGGTCGAGCCCCTCGTAGCCCCGCAGCATCGCGATCCGGTCGGCGAGCGGCGGATGGGTGTCGAACAGCCGGCCGATCGAACCCGACAGGCCCGCTTCCTTGCGCTCGAGCGGCGACTCGATCCACAGGTGGGCGACCGCCGGGCTGGGGCGGGCCAGCACCGTCTGGTCGGCCTCGAGCTTCTCGAGTGCGCTCCGCAACCCGGCCGGCTCGCGGGTCAGCTCGATCGCCGTGGCGTCGGCCAGGGTCTCGCGCCGCCGCGACAGCGCCGCCTTGAGCAGGAGCCCGGCCGGCACCGCGAAGAGGTAGAGCACCAGGCCGAGCAATGCGATCACCAGCCCCACCGCCCCCGCGTTGCGGTTGCGCGTGAACCGGGTCCACAGCCCGATCCGCAACGCGATCTGGGCCAGGACGGCGATGACCCCGACCGCGAGCACCGCAAGGGTCGTGATCGCGATGTCGCGGTTGCGCACGTGGCTCATCTCGTGCGCGATCACCCCGCGCAACTCGCGGTGGCTCATCCTGGCGAGCAACCCGGTGGTGACGGTGATCGCGGCGTGCTTCGGGTTGCGCCCGGTGGCGAAGGCGTTCGGAGCCGGGTCGTCGACGACGTACACCTTCGGCTCGGGCAGCCCCGCCGCGATCGCCATCTGCGTCACGAGGTCGCGGAGCTCGGCGTACTCGGGCCCGTCGGCCGGGTGGGCGTGCGACAGGCTCAGCGCCGCCCGGCCCGACAGCAGGTACGCGAGCGCGAGGTAGACGACGACCACCGCCACCGTCCCGAGCAGCACCCCCGGGCGGAACACCGCCACCGACGAGCACGACCGGTAGCGGTACCCGTAGCCGGAGTCGAGGGTCTCGCAGCGGTCGGTGAGGTAGCCCCCGAAGACGAACGCCAGCAGGTTCGCCACGACCAGCAGCAGGGCGAACGTGCCGATCAGGATGACCACCGTGGCGCGCCGGTTGAAGCGCTGCTCACCGACGAACCCTGCCGCACCGTGCCGATCGTCCATGGAGTCGACCTCCGAGGATTCAGCGTACGCCCGCCGGGCGCCGGGCGCTGGGCGATGGACGGCGGACGCCGGACGCCGACCTGCCAGACTCGGGCCACCACGGTGCGGACTCCGGGAGGCGAACGGTGCGGGTGCTCGGGATCGACATCGGCGGCAGCGGCATCAAGGGTGCCGTCGTCCGCACCGGCAAGGGTCGACTCGCGACCGACCGGCTGCGCATCCCCACGCCCCAGCCGGCCACGCCCGACGCCGTCGCCGCCACCGTGGCCGAGATCACGGCGCACTTCGACTGGCACGGTCCGGTCGGCGTCACCTTCCCCGGCGTCGTGCGCCACGGCACCGTCCACACCGCCGCCAACGTCGACCCCGCCTGGATCGGCACCGACGCCGGCCGGCTCTTCTCGAAGGCGACGGGATGCCGCGTGGTCGTGGGCAACGACGCCGACGCCGCCGGCCTCGCCGAGGCCCGGTTCGGGGCCGCCCGGGAGGTCCCCGGCGTCGTGATCGTCTGCACGCTCGGCACCGGCATCGGCTCGGCGCTGCTCGTCGACGGACGGCTCGTCCCCAACACCGAGCTCGGCCACCTGACCCTCCACGGCGACGACGCCGAGCGCTACGCCGCCGAGTCCGTCCGGGAGCGGCTCGAGCTGTCGTGGGCCGACTGGGCCGCCCGGGTCGACGAGTACCTCCACCTAGTGGAGGCGCTGTTCTGGCCCGACCGGTTCGTGCTCGGCGGTGGCGTGTCGAAGAAGGCCGACAAGTTCGTGCCGCTGCTGACGTGTCGCACCCCCGTCGTGCCGGCGGCGTTGCGCAACGAGGCCGGGATCGTCGGCGCCGCCTGCCTGGCGGAAGCTGCAGCCGACCGGCACCACTGACCCCGACCGGGGCGACGGACCGCGGCCGCACACCGACCCGGCGGTACCCTCCGCCCATGCAGACCCCGATCGACGAGATGACCGTCGAGGAGGCCCGGGCCGTCGCCGGCGCCCCCATGACCCCCGAGCAACGCGCCGCCTTCGAGCGCGACGGCTACATCGTCGTGCCGGGTGTGCTCAGCCCCGACGAGGTCGAGCGCTACGGCGCGGTGGTCGAAGCGACCTTCGACGCCGACAAGGCCGCCGGTGACCTCTTCTACAACGGCGGCATGCACCGGCTCTGCGCAGTGGCGTCGTGCCCCGAACTCGCCCCCCTCGCCGACCACCCCGGCATCCTCGGGCTGGTCTGGTCGGTGCTCGAGTGGAACATCCAGATCGCGCACTCCCACATCGACGTCAATCCCCGTGTCGACGAACCGGGGCCGTTCCACTACGAGTGGCACCAGGACGGCGGTCGTCAGAACCGCGAACTCGAGAACAACCCGCGGCCCCGCATGAGCGTGAAGGCCGCCTTCTGGTTCTCCGACGTCTCCGAGCCCGGCCGCGGCAACATGAAGCTCGTCCCCGGGAGTCACGCCGCCAACCGCATCGCCGGCCCGCCGAGCCGCGACGTCGAATGGCCCGACCCGCCGGGCACGATCGAGGCGACGGCCAACGCCGGCGACGTCGTCCTCTTCGACCGTCGGATCTGGCACGCCCGCTCCGACAACCTCTCCGACGTCGTGCGCAAGGTCGTGTTCTTCGCGTACTCCTACCGGTGGACGATCACCCGCGACGTGTTCCCGCCCGACGACGGCTCGTTCACGCCGGTGCAGCGCCAGCTGTTCGGCATGCTCCCCGACGTCGACGGCGACCACGCGTGGGGACACTTCCCCTCGAAGGTGCCGCTCCACGAGCTGCTGAAGCGGGCCGACCTGCTGTCGACCCTCGCGCCGCCCCCGCCGCCGCCCGCGCCGGTCACCTGGCCCTGCTGAGTCCGGTCGGCCACGTCGACTTCGTCGTTTGGACGTTTTCGGGGGCCAGGGGCCCCCGAAACGTCCAGACGACGAAATGGGGTACCGCAGAGCCGGTCGCCGGGCTCACCAGGGGTGCGGCGACCCCGGTGACGGGTAGCCCGCCGTCATCCCGCCGTCGACGACGAACTCGGCCCCGGTCGCGTACGACGACTCGTCGGACGCCAGGAACAGCACCATCGCCGCGATCTCGGCCGGGCGACCCGTTCGGCGCATGGGCGCCGACCGCTCGGCGTGCTCCTCGATCATCGGCGCCACCAGCGACCGGTCGACGCCGTCGGGCAGAGCCAGGTCGGTGACGACGTAACCCGGATGCACCGAGTTCACCCGGATGCCGAGGTGCGCGAGCTCCATCGCCGCGGCCTTGGTCATGCCGCGCACCGCCCACTTGCTCGCCACGTACGACAGCACCCGGGGCGCGGCCGTCATGCCGTCGATCGACGAGATGTTCACGATCGACCCGCCACCGGCCGCGGTCATCGCCGGGATCACCGCGCGCATCCCGAGGAACACCCCGGTCTGGTTGACCGCCACCACCCGCTCCCAGTCAGCCAGCGTCGCCTCGGCGAGCGGACCGCCGGCGGCGGTGCCGGCGTTGTTCACCAGCACGTCGAGCCGCCCGAACGTCGCGACCGTGGCGTCGACCGCCGCCGGCCACGCGGCCTCACTCGTGACGTCGAGCGAGAGGGGCAGGACCGCGTCACCGAGCGCGGCGGCCACCGCCTCGACCTCGGCGGTGCGCACGTCCCCGATCGCGACGCGCGCCCCCTCGGCGACCAGCGCCTCCACCATCGCCCGGCCCAGACCGCGCGCGCCTCCGGTCACCAGGGCGACCTTGCCATCCATCCGTCCGGCCATCCGTGGCCTCCTCGTTCGTGGGTCGTTCGTGGGTCGTTCGTGGGT
>JAFMJM010000084.1 GCA_017853455.1 Acidimicrobiia bacterium
TCGGCCAGCACGTCGCACCACGCGCCGCGCGTGGCGAGCTCGTCACGGCCGGCGTCGGTCGCCTGCCCCACGACGACCCCACGCCGGGGCACCCCGAGGTCGGCGGCCCACTCGAGCACCTCCCCCACCACCTTGCCCTCGAAGCTGGTGGCGTCGAGGCGCCCCTCGCCGGTCAGCACGAGGTCGGCGCCCTCGAGCGCGTCCTGCAGACCGACAGCGGCCGCGACCACCTCGAACCCCGGCTCGATCCGGGCGCCGATCGCGGCCAGCCCACCGGCCAGCCCACCGGCCGCCCCACCCCCGGCCACGGCGCGCACGTCGACACCGGTCCGCTGCTCGAGGTCGTCGGCCAGGGCCTCGAGCCGCCGGGACAGGAGCGCCACCTCGGCCGGGCTCGCCCCCTTCTGGGGTCCGTAGATCCGGGCGGCGTCGAGGAACGGCGTGGTCACGTCGCAGGCCACCACCACCTCGGTGCCGACGATCGACCAGCCCAGGGCCTCGAGGGCCCCGAGACCGCCGTCGGTGGTCGCGCTGCCCCCGACGCACACCATCACCCGCCGCGCGCCCTCGCGGACCGCCGTCGCGATGAGCTCACCGGTCCCGCGGGTGGTCGCCGCCAACGGATCGTTGCGGCCCTCGACCAGCACCAGCCCGCTCGCCCGGGCCATCTCGACGATCGCCGTGCCGTCGCGGCACAGCGCCCACTCGGCCTCGACCGGATCACCGAGCGGACCGGTGACCCGGGCCGTGCGGCGCGAGCCACCCAGCGCGGCGACGAGGGTGTCGAGGGTCCCGTCGCCACCGTCGGCGAGCGGCACCACCCGGACCTCGTCGAAGCCGGCGCTCGTCGCACCCCGCGCCATCGCCGCCGCCACCCGCGGCGCGTCGAGGGATCCCTTGAACTTGTCGGGGGCGACCGTCACGACGGACACGGTCGATAGATTGGCCGGTGACGACGCGATCGGCCACCCGGCTCCGACCGCACCATCCGAAAACCCGCGCATCCACGCAGGAGGATCCAGTGCTCGAGCGAGTCCCCCTGCTGGAACGCCATCTCGACGACTACCGCCCGATCGTCGGCGACGAGGTCGTCGAGCGGATCCGGACCCTGGCCGAGCCCCTGCGCGGCGCCCGGGTCCTGCACCTCAACGCCACCGCGTACGGCGGTGGGGTCGCCGAGCTGCTCGCCACCCACGTCCCGTTGCTGCGCAGCGTCGGGATCGACGCCGAGTGGCAGGTCATGCAAGGCAGCGACGAGTTCTTCGCCGTCACCAAGGAGGTCCACAACGCGCTGCAGGGCGCGCCGGTGGAGCTCACGCCCCAGATGCGCCGCACCTACCTCGAGCGCGTCCTCGACAACGCCCTCCTGCTCCAGGACGGCTGGGACGTCGTGGTCGTCCACGACCCCCAGCCCGCCGCGATCCTCCACTACGTCGCCGACCAGATCGAGGCGTTCCGCGACACCACCTGGATCTGGCGCTGCCACATCGACCTCACCGACGCCAACCACGACGTGTGGGAGTTCTACCGACCGTTCGTGCAGCAGTACGACGCGTCCGTCTGGACGATGCCCGAGTTCGTGCCCGACGACCTCGCCATGGACCGGATCGTCCAGGCCCCGCCGTGCATCGACCCGCTCTCGGTGAAGAACCTCGACCTTGCGGCGCCGTTCTGCACGGAGATCACCCGTCAGTACGGGATCGACCCCCACCGGCCGATCGTCTGCCAGGTGAGCCGCTTCGACCCGTGGAAGGACCCGATCGGCGTGATCGAGGCGTTCCGGCTGGTGCGTGAGTCGGTTCCCGACGCCCAGCTCGTGCTCGCCGGATCGATGGCGACCGACGACCCCGAGGGCTTCCGGGTCTGGGAGGAGACCGAGGCCGCCCGGGCGGGCGACCGCGACATCCACCTGCTGTCCAACCTCCACCAGGTCGGTGCGGTGCAGATCAACGCCTTCCAGCGCATGGCCGACGTCGTGGTCCAGAAGTCGCTGCGCGAGGGCTTCGGCCTCACCGTCAGCGAGGCCCTCTGGAAGGGCCGGCCGGTCATCGGCGGCCGGGCCGGCGGCATCACGCTGCAGATCCGCGACGGCTTCGACGGCTACCTGGTCGACGACGTCCCCTCGTGCGCGCAGCGCATCACCGACCTCCTCGCCGACCCCGCCGGGGCCGACGCCATGGGGGCCGACGGCCGGGAGCACGTGCGGGCCAACTTCCTCAGCACCCGCGAGCTCGAGGACTGGCTCGGGCTGATGGGCACGCTGCGGGCCTGATCCGTTGCTGGTCGCCTCCAACCGCGGTCCGGTCCGGTTCGTCGCCGATCCGGACGCGCCCGGCGGGTACCGCGCGGTCCCCGCAGCCGGAGGCGTGGCCAGCGCCCTCCGTCCGCTCCTCGTCGACGGCGGGACCGCCACGCCCGTGACCTGGGTCGCCGTGGCGGCGTCCGACGACGACCGGGCCGCCACGGCCGCCGGCGCGTCACCGGTGGTCCACGGCGCCCGGGCCGGCGACGACACCGGCGCCGACCTCGACCTGGTGCTCCTCGACCTCGACCCCGACGTCGCCCGTCGCCACTACGACGAGGTGAGCAACGCCGTGCTGTGGTTCCTGTACCACGGCATGTTCGACCACGTGTCGGCCCCCACGTTCGACGTCGACTTCACCCGGGCCTGGGCCGCCTACACCGAGGTCAACCGGGCGTTCGCCGACGCGCTGGCCGCCCGGGCCGCGCCCGACGACGTCGTGCTCGTGCAGGACTACCACCTCGCGCTCACCCCCGGGCTGCTGCGCGCGGCCCGCCCCGACCTCCGGATCGTGCACTTCACCCACACGCCGTTCTGCGGACCCAATTCGATCCGGACCCTGCCCGACGCGGTCGCGTCCGAACTGCTGGCGTCGATGGCGTCGGTCCCGTGCGGGTTCCACACCGACCGCTGGGCCCGGTCGTACGCGGCCTCGGTCCGCGAGGTGCTCGGTGCCGACACCGAGCCGGTCACGTTCACCGCACCCCTCGGGCCGGATCCGGCGGCGCTCGCCGCCCTGGCGGCAACGCCCGCGGCGACGGCCGCGACGGCCGAGCTCGATCGGCTGATCGGAGATCGGGCGGCGATCGTGCGGGTCGACCGGGTCGAGCCGTCGAAGAACATCGCCCGCGGCTTCGTCGCCTACGACCGACTGCTCGCCGACCACCCCGAGTGGCGCGAACGGGTCGTGTTCGTGGCGCTGCTCAACGCGTCACGCGAGACGGTGCCCGCGTACGTCCGGTACGCCGAGGAGGTCGCGGCCGCCGCCGCCGCGGTCAACGCCCGCTGGGCGACGCCCACCTGGCAGCCCGTCGTGGTCGACACCCGCGACGACTACCCGCGCAGCATCGCCGGTCTCGCCCGGGCCGACGTGGTGATGGTCAACCCCATCCGTGACGGGCTCAACCTGGTGGCCAAGGAGGCGCCGATCGTGAGCACCCGCGACGCGGTCCTGTGCTGCTCCCCCGAAGCGGGCTCGTACGCCGAGCTGGCGGGAGCGTGCCTCGAGTTCCACCCGTTCGACGTGGCGGCGGGGGCCACCGCGCTCCACGCGGCACTCACCATGGGCCCACGCGAGCGGGCGGAACGGGCGGCCCGCCTGCGCAGCCTCGCCGCGGCGCACTCCCCGCAGACCTGGCTCGACGCCCAGATCGCCGCCGCCCGCGCCCCCCGGGGCTGACTCCCGGCGGAGCCGCACGGGTCCGGTTCCTCAGACGACGACGCGCCACCGGTCGAGCATGGCCTCGAGGTCGGCGGGGCCGTCGACGACCAGGTCGGCGGCCGCGACCAGGTCGGCGGGAGCCTCGACCGAGGCCACGGCCACACAGCACGACCGGCGGCCGGGGGCAGCGTCCGCCCAGGTGCGGAGCGCGTCGAAGGCGACGAGGTCACCGTGGTCGTCGCCGACGAAGCCGGCCCACGCGGCCTCGGGCAGGTCGGAGGCGAGCAGCGCGGTGACCGCGGTCCCCTTGTCGACGGCCACGGGCGGCCGGAACTCGCACGCCATGCGCGCGGGCCAGGCGTCCAGGCCGTGCCGCTCGGCGAGGGCGGTGAGGTCGATCGCGGCCGGAGCGGCGTCCGGGCGCTCGCGCCAGTGGAGGGTGCAGGCGATGGTCCCCTTGCGTTCGACCCGCAACGCCGGCCAGCGATCCGTCGCCTCGTCGGCCAGGGCGGCGACCGCGGGTGCGAACGGCACGACGCGCGGGTCGGGCACCACGACCCCGTCGACCTCGCGCTCGAGGCCGTACTGGCCCACCACGACGATCCGGGGGTCGGCGAGGTGTCGGCGTACGGCCGCGACGGGTCGTCCGGTCACCACCGCCACCAGTCCGAGCCGACCGGCGAGCGCCCCGAGGGCGGCGACGGCTCCCGGCAACGGCGCAGCGAATGCAGGATCGTCGACGATCGGGGCCAGGGTGCCGTCGAAGTCGACCAGGAGCGCCGAACGGTCGGCCGGGGCGTCCGGCGGCCACCCGGGCGTGGACGGCCCGGAGATCACCGGTGGGGCCCTACTTGCCGAGGATGACGTAGCAGTTGGCCGACGCCTCGTACTCCGACGGGAGCGGGTCGGGCAGCGGCGACACCGACGCCGAGATCCCGAGCGTCTGGAGCGACTGCGACAACGCGGTGGCGTCCTTCTCGTAGCCGGAGTGGCACTCGACCGACGTCCCGGTGCGCGTCGTCGGGGCGTTGCCCGCCGGGAGCACCTGGTACCCCTTGGCCTTCAGGTCGTTGCTCCGCTGGGTGGCCGCGCCCTGCACCCCCGAGCCGTTGAGGACCTGCACGATGACCTCGGCGGGAGGGCGGGCGCCCTTGGTGGCCTTGACCGTGGTGGTCGTGGTCTTGGTCTTCTTGGTCGTGACCGTGGTGCCGCCGGCGGCGGTCGTGCCCGAAGTGGGCACCGTGGTCGAGACCGCCGGCGCGTCCGTCGGCGCAGTGGTGTCGGAGCCACCACCGCCGCCCGACGCGCCGTTGACGACGAGGAGGATCAGGAGGCCGACGAGGACGGCGACACCGACGAGGATCGCACCGCGACCCGCCGACATGACCACGTGACCTTCGGGCTCCGGGCGCCCGCGGGAGGGCCGCCCCGGGAGGGTCATCGGGACCTGGGGTCGGCGGTGTAGCCCTCGTAACGGGCCCGCCGACGCTGGTCACGGAGGCGACGGAGACGCTTCACGGTGAGTGGGTCGTAGGCGAACGCCACCGGATCGTCCAGCAGCGCAGCGAGCCGCTCATAGTACCGGGTCGGCGAGCAGCCCAACCGGGCGCGGATCCGCACGCTCTTGGGCCCGTCCTCGAGCCACCATCCCCGCTCGAAGTCGAGCAGGGTCCGGTCCCGCTCGTCGAGCCCGGCGGTCGGACCGGCGGCCGGGAGGGCCGGGTCGATCACGACGTCGTCGAGCACGGCGAACGCGTCGGTGTCGGACGACACGGTGGGCTCGGTCGGCTCGGTCGGGGCGAGGGGGTCGCGCGGGTCCATCGGGGCCCGATTCTGGCCGTCCACCGCTCGCCAGCCGCGGATTTCGGGCCCGGCCCGGCCCGGCAAGGAGTCGTCGCGCGTCGTGGAGCCGGGTGTCGGAATCGAACCGACGACCGCTCGATTACAAGTCGAGTGCTCTACCGGCTGAGCTAACCCGGCGGGGTGACGACAGGCTAGGCGTCGGTGGGACCGGCGGCGCCACTCCGTCGGCGGACCACCTCGAAGCAGACGACGGCGGCCGCCGTCGCCACGTTGAGCGAGTCGAGCGGTCCGGGCATCGGGATACCGGCCAGCAGGTCGACCCGCTCACGGGTGAGCCGGGCCAGTCCGCGGCCCTCGGCGCCGAGCACCAGCACGATCGGCCGGTCGGCGACCGGGAGGTCGAACACGTCACCGTTGCCCTCGGCGTCGAGGCCCACCGTCCACACGCCCGCCCGCGCCGCCCGCTCGAGGGCGGCCGGAATGCCCGCCACAGGGACGATCGGCACGTGCTCGACCGCGCCAGCCGCGGCCTTGACGGCCGCCGGGGTGAGCAGGGCCGAGCGGTGCTTGGGGACGATCACCCCGGTCACGCCGGCGGTCGCCGCGACGCGGAGGACCGCTCCGAGGTTGCCGGGGTCGGTCACGCCGTCGAGCGCCACCAGGAACGCGTGGGGATCGGCCAACAGGACGTCGAGGTCGGCGGGCGACACCGGCTCGGCGCGGGCCAGCACCCCCTGGGGTGCCTCGGTGCGCGCCTCGAGGGCCAACCGCGCGCGGTCGACCCGACGCACGCGGATGTTGCGCGACGCCGCGAGCCGCTCGATGTCGTCGAGCACCTCGGCGTCGTCGTTGCCGTCGACCATCCAGACGCTGCGGACGCGTCGGTTGCCGGCCCGCAGGAGCTCGCGGACCGCCCGGCGGCCCTCCACCTGCTCCCCACCGAGTCCGGCGTCCTGGGACCGGGGCGCCGACCCGGCGCCGCGACCACCACCCGCACCCCGGCCACCACCGCCACCGCGGCCGGCGCCCGAACCGCGGCCACCACCACCGCCGCCCGCGCCCCGACCACCACCGGCACTCCCGGCGCCGCGACCACCGCTGCCGGCCCGCCCACCGCCACCGCCGCCACCGGCGGCGCCGCCGCGACCGCCCTCGCCCTTGGGCCGCCCCTTGCCGGTGCCCCGGCGCGAGTAGGTGCTCACGAGCGGTGCCAGAGCGTGGTGCCGGCCGCGTCCTCGAGGACGATGCCGCGGGCCGCCAGATCGTCACGGATGGCGTCGGCGGCGGCGAAGTCGCGGTTGCGGCGGTGCTCGTCACGCAACGCCACCAGGGCGTCGATCTCGTCGTCGCCCGCACCGGCCTCCTCGAGCGTCAGCCCGAGCGCACCGCACAGGTCGCGCACCGTGGCCACCAGGTCGGCGGCCCGGTCGGTGTCGCCGTCGGTGATCGCCTGGTTCGCAGCGGTGACCGTGTCGAAGACCACCGCCATCGCGGCGGGGGTGCCGAAGTCGTCGTCCATGGCCTCGCGGAACCGGTCCGCGACGCCGGCGTCGGGACCGCCGTCGGGCAGACCGGCCGACTGGGCCCGGCGGACGAGGGCGTCGAGTCGGTCGACCGCCGCGGCGGCCTGCCCGAGCTCGGCGTCACCGAGCTCGACGGCCCGGCGGTAGTGGGTCTGGACCACCGCCATGCGGAACGCCCGGGGGCCGTGGGCGTCGAGGGCGTCGGCGAGGGTCGTGAAGTTGCCGACGGACTTCGCCATCTTCTCTCCTCCGACCTGCACCATCCCGGCGTGGATCCAGTGACGGGCGAAGGCGTGCCCGGCACCCTCGGACTGCGCGCGCTCGTTCTCGTGGTGCGGGAACGCCAGGTCGTCACCACCACCGTGGAGGTCGAAACCCTCGCCCAGGAGGTCGAGCGACATCGCCGAGCACTCGATGTGCCAGCCCGGTCGGCCCGGCCCCCACGGCGAGTCCCACACCGGCTCACCCGGCTTGGCGGCCTTCCAGAGCGCGAAGTCGACCGGACTGCGCTTGGCGCCGTCGACCTCGACCCGGGCGCCCGCCGACTGGAGCAGCTGGGCGAGCGACCGGTTGGGCAGCGCGCCGTAGCCGGGGAACGACACGACGTCGTAGTAGACGCCCTGGCCGTCGACCACGTAGGCGTGGCCCCGGTCGATCAACTCGGCGATCAGGTCGCACATCGACGCGATGTACTCCGTGGCGTGGGGCGTGTGGTCGGGGCGCAGCACGCCGAGGCGGTCGAGCTGCTCCCAGTAGGCGGCCTCGAAGCGCGCCGCGACCTCGGGTTCGGTGCTCCCGGTGGCGGCGGCCCGGGCGATGATCTTGTCCTCGACGTCGGTGATGTTGCTGACGAACGTCACGGCGTAACCGCGCCAGGTGAGGTAGCGCCGGATGACGTCGAACGTGGTGGCCGTGCGCCCGTGTCCCACGTGCGGCACGTCGTAGACGGTCGGACCGCACACGTACATCGCGATGCGATCGGGGTCACGCGGGTCGAGATCGACCTTCGCGCGCACCAGGGAGTCGTAGCAACGGACGGGCACGGCGATTCAGGCTACCGACCGCTGGAGGAGGGCCACCGCCCAGGTGGCCATGCCCTCGGCGCGGCCGATCGCGCCGAGACCCTCACCCCGCTTGGGCTTCACCGACACCGCCGCGCCCCCGGGGGCGGCCGTCGCGAGCGCCTCCGACACCCCCGCGCGGATGGCGTCGAGGTGCGGGGCGAGGCGCGGGGTCTCGGCCGCGATCACGACGTCGACGTTGACGATCTCCCAGCCCTCGGCGACCAGCCGGTCGGCGATGTCGACCAGGAATCCCACCGAACGGGCATCGCGGTTGACGTCCTCGCTCGCCGGGTACAGCGAGCCCAGATCGGGCAGGCCGGCCGCACCGAGCAGGGCATCGGCGACCGCGTGGGCCACCACGTCGGCGTCGGAGTGACCGGCGAGGCCCGGAGCGTCGGGGATCACGACCCCGCCCAGCACGAGCGGACGGCCCTCGGCGAACGGATGCACGTCGAAGCCCAGGCCCACCCGGATGCTCACGACGACTCCCGACGCGCGAGGTGCGCGGCGATCTCCAGGTCGGCGGGCGTGGTGATCTTGAAGTTGGTGGCCGTGCCCGCCACGACCACGACCCGACCGCCCGCCCGCTCGACGAGGCCGGCGTCGTCGGTGGCGTCACCGTCGAGGGCGTGGGCCGCCCGCAGCACGTCGGCCCGGAAGGCCTGCGGCGTCTGGACGGCCACGAGATCGGCGCGGTCGACGGTCTCGACCACCCGGTCGGCGGCGACCCGCTTGAGCGTGTCGGCGACCGCCACGGCGGGAACGGCGGCGTCGGCGCCGGACCGCACGGCGTCGATGACGGCGGTGAAGGTGGCGTCGTCGACGAGCGGACGGGCGGCGTCGTGCACGACGATCACGTCGACGTGGGCCGACAGCGCCGCGAGCCCCGCGCGCACCGAGGCCGAACGCGTCGCGCCACCGGGCACGGCGGCGTCGACCGGCGGGCCGTCCCACTCGGCGTCGGGGGGCAGCACGACCACGACCTCGGTGCAGTGCCGACGGCAGTGCGCCACCGCCCGGTCGACGAGCCGCTCACCGTCGAGCCGCAGGAACTGCTTCGGCCCACCGAAACGGTCGCCGCGTCCGGCGGCGACGACGACGGCACCCGTCGTCGACACGCGCTACTTCGCGGACTTCTTCGGCGCCGGCTTCTTCTCCGCCGCCGCCTTCTTGGCCGGCGCCGCCTTGGCCGG
>JAFMJM010000085.1 GCA_017853455.1 Acidimicrobiia bacterium
GCCGCCACGAGCGCCCGGGCCGTCGCCAGCGTGTCGGACCCGGCGAACGCCGGATCGGTCACCAGCACACCCTCGGCACCCACACCACGATCGAGCGCCCAGGCGACGGCTTCGCGCAGGACGTCCTCGGCCGCGGGTGGCCCCAGCGTGACGAACGTGCAGTCGTGACCACCGGCCGCGGCCAGCGCCACGGCCTGGGCGACCGCCCGGCGGCAGTACGGGTTCATCTCGAGTGCACGGCCCTCGCGGACGAGCCGACCGTCGGGTCCGAGCTCCATCTCCTCGAAGGCCGGGATCTGCTTGATCAGCGCTGCGATGCGCATGTGGTCGGACCCCCGCGTCGGGCGCGAACCCTAACGCGGCCGATGCCGGTCGTCCGGCGCCGCACCGCGCCGACCGGATGGATCAGCCGCCGTGGCCGATGCCCGGCGTCTGCTCGAGCCCGGCGATGACGGTCGCCACCTGCTGCTTGGTGAGCTTCGCCTCGGGGTGCATGCCGAAGGCGGTGAAGTAGCCGGGCGGCATCGAGCCGTTGCGGATCACCTCGATGACGTCGTCGAAGCCGCGCTTGTTCGTGGCGAACTCGGAGAAGTTGAGCTTCCCGCGGCCCTCGTCGATGTGGTGCTGGACGGTCCAGGAGATCGGCGCGATCGAGGCGTACGTCGGGTACTTCGTGTTGTCGGAATGGCAGTCGTAGCAGGCTGCGACGATGATGTCTCGAGTGGCGGTGTTGGCCCACTGCGGCTCGCCCGTGGGCGTGGGATTGGTGTGGTTCCGGCCGTAGGGGATCGCCTGGATCACGACCATCACGACCACGGCCGCCACCGCCGCGCTCACCACGGCCATCACCCCGACCCGCGTCCCGGACGCGTCGTCGGCCCGCCGCCGCCACCAGCGGTGGAGGCCCCAGGCCACCGCGGCGACCAGGACGGGGAGGCCCACGATCGCCGGGGCGAACATGTCGATCATCAGGCTGAACACCAGCCAGAGCAGCCCACCGAGCACGAACAGGCCGGTCGCCACCTTGTGCGCCAGCACGGCGGCCCACACCGAGCCGATCATCCGCTTCAACCGATCCACGTCGTCCTCCCGAACGGGCGCCCCGGGGGGAGAGCGCCGCAGCCGTCGACCGTACCGACGGTCGTGGCTCCATCGGCAGCGCAGGCCGCGATCCTTACGAAGTCCTCGCGGAGCGCTCCGACCGGTGGCACCACCGGCCCGGCCGTGGGCTCCGGCCCGTCAGCGCAGCGCGTGGCGGGGCAGGGTGAGCGGCAGGTCGAGGGACGACACCAGGCCCGGCGGGGCGGCCACCACGAAGGGAATGGCGTTGACGATCCGTGACGTCGTGGCCACCATCCCGACGTCCTGGGCGGTCTCGCCGGTGCCGACGGCCATCTCGCAGGAGATGTCGGGGTCGCCTTCGATCAGGATCCGGTAGACGCCGTCGCGCTCCGCCGTCGGCCAATCGGGAGCGAGATCGGGCGCCATCCGGTTGATGTGCTCGATCACGATGGCGTCGCGCCCGTCGACCACGCCGATGGTCTCCATCCGGATCGCCCCGACCGTGCCGGCCTCGATCACGCCGCTCGCCACCTGGAGGGTGCGGTCGGTGACCCGCCGCTCGTAGGTCTCACGGATGCCGTCGAGGGTGACGCCGAGTCCGTGGGCGACCATCCGCACCGGTGGCTCCCACGCGACCCGCTGTGCGCCTTCGAGCGACATCAGCGGCGTGTGGTCGAGCGGCTGACCGAAGCCGAACACCTCGAACATCATGAAGGTGACCGGATAGCGGTCGTAGCAGAACAGCTCCTGGGTGCGGATCGAGCGGATCGTCGCCGACTGCGTGGCGAGGGTGAGCACCAGCTGGTCGCCGGCGAACCCCGGCTCGATCCCCGACGCGTAGAGCGACGCTCCCCCGGCAGCGGCGGCACGCGCCAGGCGCTCGCGGGCGCCGTCGGGGTAGGCGGGCGGGAACACGAGCCCGGGCGACGACACGGTCACGACGTTGCAGCCGCGGGCCAGCATCTCCTCGTAGTCGGGCACGGCCGCGGCGTCGCGTTCGGGGCCACTGGCCGCGTAGCAGATGCAGTCGGGCGCGAGGTCGAGCAGCGCCGCCCGGTCGGTGGTGGCCGCGATGCCGATCGGGCCGATCCCCGCGAGCTCGCCGGCGTCGCGGCCGTCCTTCTCGGGGCTGTGCACCCACACGCCGACCAGCTCGAGGTCGGGCCGTTCGTGGATGGCCCGGATCGCGAGGGTCCCGACCCAGCCGGTGGACCAGACCACCACCCGCAACGGACGCTCGGCGGTCACCTCGCCGCCTCCGGAGCCGCCGAGATCGCCACGGGAATGCCGACCAGCACGGACGTACCCGAGAGCGGGTCGAGCGGGGCGGCGTCGGTGAGGAGGTTGACGTTGACCCCCGCGTGGGCCGCCGCCACCGCCTGGCGGGTCCCCGTGAGCCCGTGGCCCCACCCGTGCGGGACGCTCACCACGCCGGGACGCACCCGGTCGGTGACCTGCACCGGCACCTCGATCACCCCGGTCGGGTTGGCGACGCGGGCGAGCGCGCCATCGACGACTCCGTACCGAATCGCGTCGTCGGGGTGCACGTGGAGCGTGCAGCGCGGGCGTCCCTTCACGAGCACCTCCACGTTGTGCATCCACGAGTTGTTCGAGCGCAGGTCGCGGCGACCGACGAGAAGGAGCGGGTGCTCCGGGTCGACGGCCCGCGTCGTGAGCGTCGGCACCAGACGGTCGCGCACGTCGGCGACGATCTCGTCGCGGAGGAGCTCGACGTTGCCGCTCTCGGTCCGGAGCACGTCGGGCAGACGCGGCTGCAGCGGGCCGAGGTCGACGCCGTGCGGATTGCGCTCGAGCTCGTCGAGGGAGAGCGCCGGGACGACCCGGGTGCCGTCGTCGGTCGGGACCTCGACCGTCGCGCGCGCGCCGAAGTGGTCGCCGTACGGGCCGGACCGCAGGTGCAGGTCGAGCACGCGTGCAGCGCCCCGCCGCCCGGCCAGGTGCGCCAGGACGTCGTCGCGGTCGCGGCCGGCCAACGGTCCGCTGCTGCGGCCGACCACCGCGTCGACCAACGTGACGAGGTACGCGTCGTCGAGGGCGTCGACGTCGACGTCGGTCCCTTGCCCGGACACGATCGCCGCCAGACGGAGCAGGATCTCGGCGTCGTCGACCACGTCGGGGTCGTCGACCGTCGGGGGTGACCAGTTCGCGACGTTGCGCACCGCGAGCTGCAGCAACGTGAGGTCGTAGTGGCCGCGGGCGAGCAGCGGTGGCGACGGGAGGATCACGTCGGCGTGGCGGCTCGTCTCGTCGAGGTAGATGTCGACCGCGACCATGAAGTCGAGGTCGTCGAGCGCCCGTTCCAGCGTCGCACCGTCGGGCGTGGAGACGACCGGGTTGCCCGCCACCGTCACCAGGGCCCGGATGCGACCCGGCCCCGGGGTGACGATCTCCTCGGCCAGCGCCGACACGGGTATCTCACCCTGGACCTCGGGGGCGCCGCGGACGCGCGAGTGGCGGCGCCCGGTGCGGTAGCCCCGACCGCCCCGCCGACCACCGGGCGGGGTCGACGAGCCAGCCGCAGCCGTGGTGAACATGGCGCCCCCGGGCCGGTCGAGCGAGCCCGTGCACAGGTTGACCACGTCGATCGCCCACGTGGCGAGGGTGCCGAACTCCTGCACGCACGTGCCGATGCGGCCGTAGACCACCGAACGCGGGGTGGCGGCGAGGTCACGGGCGAGCTCGACGACGTCGGTCGACTCGAGGCCGCACACCGCGGCCACGACGTCGGGAGTGAATGGATCGACCAGCTCGCCGAGCGCCGCCAGCTCGGCCGGATCGACGAACGGCGCCGCTGCCCCGAGGTCGACGAGGCCCTCGGCGAACAGCACCCGGACCACCCCGAGCAGCAGGTGGGCATCGGTTCCGGGCAGGAGCGCCAGGTGCTGGTCGGCGTGGTCCGCCGTGCGGGTGCGGCGCGGGTCGACGACCACCACCCGACCACCCCGTGCGCGGATCCGCTCGATGCGGCCGGGGAAGTCGGGCGCCGTGCACATCGACCCGTTGGACTCGAGCGGGTTCGCGCCCATGATCACCAGCAGGTCGGTGCGGTCGAGGTCGGGCACGGGCACGGTCATCGGGCCGCCGTAGAGGTAGCCGCTGGCCACGTGGCGCGGCATCTGGTCGACAGTGCTGGCGGTGAACAGCTGGGGCGTGCCCAGCGCCTGCAGGAACACCCGCCCGTAGGTGAGCAGCGAGAGCGTGTGGACGTTCGGATTGCCGAGGTAGACGCCCACGGCCTCGCGCCCGTGCGCGTCGATCACGGCTCCGAGGCCGGCCGCGACCCGCTCCCAGGCTTCGGGCCACGACACCTCCCGCCAGCCGTCGCCGTCGCGTACCAACGGCGCGTGCAGCCGATCGGGGTCGTGCTCGAGTCGGCCGAGCGCCGCCCCCTTCGGGCAGAGGAACCCGGCGGAGAACACGTCGTCGCGGTCACCGCGCACCAGCGTGATCTGGTCGGTGGCGTCGAGGTGCACCTCGAGCCCACACCCCGCCTCGCAGAGCGGACACGTGCGGTGGACGACCCGGTCGGCGGTCACCCCCGCACCCTAGGTCAGGTCGGTCGGCGCGCGGTCGTGACCCCGGTCAGTCGACGACGACGTAGCCGACCTCGTCGACGGCGGCCCGCAGGACGGCGGCGTCGACCTCGGTGCCGGCGGTGACGGCGACCCGGCCCGTGGCCAGGTCGACGGTGACCGACTCGACCCCCGGCACGGCACCCACACCGGCCTGCACGGCCCGGACGCAGTGGTCACAGGTCATGCCCTGCACGGTCAGCTCGATCACGGCCATGGTCACCTCCGGGACTCGGGGCGACGGTACCGGACGGTTCAAGGCTTCTCCGGCCGGGCGATGTCGGGGTGGATCACGCCCTGGGCGGCGAGCGAGCCCGACCGACCGCCCCCACGTCCCCGGAGGACGAACGCAGCGCCGACCGCCGCGATCGCACCGACCAGCGGCCCGGCCACGTAGACCCACCAGGCGGCGAAGTCGACGCCGACCAGATCGGGCGCCAAGGAGCGGGCCGGGTTCATCGACGCTCCCGAGAGCGGGCTCGCCCAGAGCCCCGCCAGGGCGATGTAGGAGCCGACCCCGATCGCACCGATGATCCCCACGTTCTGCGCGCCCGAAGCGGTCCCGAGGATCACGCTCACGAGGCCGAAGGTGAGGAGGGCCTCGAGCGCGCACGCGGCGAGCGCCGTGGTCGTCGCCGCCGGGTACGTCGCGCCGTGGACCGCCGAGACGTCGACGATCCACTGCAGGACCAGCGCAGCCACCACCGCGCCGGCCGCCTGGGCGACGACGTAGGCCGGGACGCGCCGCCACGGGAAGTCGCCCCGGAGGGCGAAGGCGAGACTCACCGCCGGGTTGAAGTGCGCGCCCGAGACCTTGCCCATGAACATGATCATCGCCATGACCATCGCCCCCGGAGCGATGACCGCCGCCGCCCGCGACACCGTGCCCGGGAAGGCCGTTCCGACCATCGGACCCCCGGCGGCCACCAGGACGAGGAGGAAGGTGCCCATGACCTCCGAGAACACCCGCCGCCACTCCTGACGAGGGTCGTTGAAGTCGGTCAGCCGCTCGACCAGGTCCTTCGGCAGGCCCGAGAATCCGACCGACGGCGACGAAGGGGCGGGGTCCCGTTCGGACATCTCGACCGCACCTTCCGTACATCGCTGACCCGGGTTCGATCCGAATCCGATGATGCCAGGCCCCGGTCCCGGGGGGTGTCGTCACCCGGGTAGCGTCATGTGACCGGCACGTCAGCCGGTCGTATCCGTTTCGGATCGTCGCTGCGCTGTTCTCCGGTAGTGGCCGTCCCGCCCCCGGAGGTGCGCAGTGCGCCCGTCCATCCCGTTCACCGAGATCGACGAGGCGACCATCGAGGTCGCCGAGGCATCGTCGCCGACGCCGTCGGGCATCCCCGGTCCGCCGGGACACCCGCCGACGTACGGCCGGATCCTGAGCGCCATCTTCTTCGTCGCCCCGTTCGTGGCGCTGGCGTGGCTGATCGCCGACGGACACGGCGTGCCGTGGATGGCCATCGTCCTCACCGTCGTGTGCATCGCGGTGCTGGGCCACGCCATCACGATCGGCTACCACCGGTGCTTCACCCACCGGTCGTTCGTCCCGGTCCGCTGGCTGAAGATCACCATGGCCGTGCTCGGCTCGATGGCCTTCCAGGGGTCGGTCATCGGGTGGGTCGCCGACCACCGACGCCACCACCGCTACACCGACCGACCCGGCGACCCGCACTCGCCGATCTTCAAGGGTGACCGTCCGATCCACGGCATCGGTGGCCTGTGGCACGCCCACGTGGGCTGGTGCTTCACCGTCGACCCCACGTCACGCGAGCACTACGCGCCCGACCTCCTCGCCGACCGCGACATGGTCCTGATCGACCACCTGTTCGTCCCGCTCGCCGTCGCCACGTTCGCGGTGCCGTTCGCCATCGGGCTGGCCTGGACCGGCACCTGGGCCGGCGCCTTCACCGCCTTCCTGTGCGCCGGGTTCGTGCGCATCGGGATC
The DNA here is from genome assembly GCA_017853455.1 of Acidimicrobiia bacterium. Lineage (GTDB taxonomy): Bacteria > Actinomycetota > Acidimicrobiia > IMCC26256 > PALSA-555 > CAIUKV01. Next base: position 6,613 of record JAFMJM010000085.1, read on the forward strand.
ACCCTCAACGGCACGTGGTCGGTCAACTCGATCTGCCACCGGTTCGGGAAGCGGCCGTTCGCCACCCGCGACGTCAGCACCAACTTCGCGCCGCTCGCGATCCTCACCATGGGTGAGGCCTGGCACAACAACCACCACGCCTTCCCCCGGTCGGCCCGCCACGGTCTCGGACACGGCCAGATCGACACGTCGGCCCGGATCATCCGCTGGTTCGAGCAGCTCGGGTGGATCAGCGACGTGCAGTGGCCCGACGCCCGCCAGGTCGAGGCCCGCCTCGCCAAGGCCGCCTAGACCCCCCAGGCCGCCTCCGCCGGTCGGTCCGGCCCCCGCTCCCCTCGGAGTGGTGGCCCCCGGCCGGCATCCAGCAGAATGCCCCCGGAGACCCCGACCGCCCTTCGGCGGGCGGGCGAGCGACGAGGGGGACACATGGGTGCAACGGTCGACCAGGCGTACATCCGACGGGCGATCGAGCTCGCCGACCTCAACGCCGTGCGGGTGGCGCTCTACGCCCAGACCCACGACCCCGAGATCTCGGCCCTGCCCATGGCCCTGGCCCTGGACGACGCCCAGCGTGAGCTCCTGATCGGCAAGGCCGTCGCCTGGCTGGTCGACAACGCCTCGACCGAGCGCCTGCCCCGCCCCGACGACGCCGAGCTGCGCACCCTCATGAACCTCGCCACCAAGGAGGAGATGGGCGACCTCGAGTTCGAGGCCCGGCGCCAGCTCCCGGCGTTCGAGGACTTCCCCTTCATGATCGAGTGGGACGGTCCCCGGGCCGAGATCCCCGAGGGGTTCCGGATCGCCATCATCGGCAGCGGCTACAGCGGCCTGGCGATGGCCGTCCAGTGCGAGCGCCTCGGCCTGCCCTACACGATCTTCGAGCGACGCCCGGAGCCCGGTGGCACCTGGAGCGTCAACCGGTACCCCGACATCCGGGTCGACACCATCTCGATCACCTACGAGTTCAACTTCGAGAAGGACTACCGGTGGTCGGAGTACTTCGGGCGCGGCAAGGAGGTGCGCGAGTACCTCGAGATGGTCTCGAAGAAGTACGGCGCCTTCGACAACACGAAGTTCGACCACGACCTCCAGAAGGCCACCTTCGACGAGGCGCGCGACGTGTGGGTCCTCGAGTTCGCCACGCCGGACGGCACCCAGACCGTCGACGCCAACTACATCGTCAACGGCGTCGGCACCTTCGCCAACCCGAAGTTCCCGTCGTTCCCCGGCCTGGAGTCGTTCCGCGGGCAGGTCGTCCACCCGTCCCGGTGGCCCGCCGACTTCGACGCCACCGGAAAGCGCGTGGCGGTGATCGGCAACGGCTCCACCGGCGTGCAGCTGCTCGAGCAGGTCGCCAACCAGGCCGCGCACACGACGGTGTTCCAGCGGACCCCGCAGTGGATCAGCCCGCGCGACAAGTACGGCCAGGCCATGGACCCCGAGATCACGTGGCTGATCGAGAACTTCCCCGGCTACTGGAACTGGTGGCGCTACATGGCCATCGCCGGGCTGTTCGGCACCCACGGGTTCATCGTCCCCGACGAGGAGTGGGTGGCCAAGGGCGGCAAGTGGAACGCCATGAGCGACCAACTGCGCGCCGACCTCACCGCCTACATCCGGGCCCAGACCGGCGGCGACGAGGAGCTGATCGCCAAGCTCGTCCCCGACTACGCGCCGTTCTCCCGTCGGCCGGTCGTCGACAACAACTGGTACAAGACCCTCACCCGCGACAACGTCGAGCTCGTCACCGACCCGATCGTCGAGTTCACGCCCGACGGCATCCGCACCGAGGACGGCACCGAGCACCCGGTCGACATCGTGGTGACCGCCACCGGGTTCGAGGTCATGAAGTACCTCTGGCCCGCCGACTACGTCGGCACCGGCGGCCTCTCGATCCACGACTTCTGGTCGACCGACGGACCGCGGGCGTACCTCAGCATGACCGTGCCGCACTTCCCCAACATGTTCATGCTCTACGGACCCAACTCGCAGCCGCTCTCCGGCGGCACCGGCCTCCCCATCTGGTACGTCATCTGGTCGGCGTACGCGGCCACCTGCATCACGCGGGCGCTCCAGGAGGGCAAGACCCGGGTCGAGGTCAAGGCCGAGGCGTTCGAGCGTTACAACAAGGCGCTCGACGAAGAGGCCTCGAGCCTGCTGCTCATGCAGGACGAGGGTGCGCCCGACAAGAACTACTACATCAACGAGCACGGTCGGATGCAGGTCAACGCCCCGTGGTACGGACCCGAGTTCCACCGCCTGTGCACGGTCGTGAACTGGGACGACCTCGAGCTGTCCTGAGCCAGCAGCCCGACCGGGTGGTGTGAGCGCGTGACCACGTCGGATCCCAGCGTGTCGGCGGCGTCGGCAGCGACGGACGCCGCGGATGCCGTCGCGGCGGCGAACGCGCGCAAGCTCGCGGCCTGGGAACGCCAGTCCGTTCCCGCCATCCTGGCCGCGGCGATCATCCCGCTGATCGCGATCACCACCGGGCCCCAGAACCGGGGGTTCGGCGGCGTCGCGATCGAGATCGTCTCGTGGCTGGTGTTCGTCGTCGACTTCGTGCTG
>JAFMJM010000086.1 GCA_017853455.1 Acidimicrobiia bacterium
GGAAGCACAGGGAGCGCTCGACGTGGGCGACGTCCATGTCGGCGAGGCGGGCGACGGGGTCGTAGCAGCCGGGTCGCATCTCCTCGAAGCCGATGGCGTCGATGGTGTGCTCCTCCCACGGCAGGCCCGAGCAGGCCACGACCCGGGGGATCGGCTTGACGAGGTCCTCGTAGACCCACCAGTCGACGACCGGGCCGTCGCCACCCTTCACGTAGCGGATGGCGCGGGTCTCGGGGTCGTAGAGCGTCTCGCAGGTGTCCTGCACGACCCGGGGTCCCACTTCCCGGTCGGCCGCCGACAGGCGGTCCCGCCACACGCCGGGGGGCTCCACGACGTGGTCGTCGGCCGAGATGATCCAGGGCAGCTCGGGCACGGTCCCTCCCCTCGGGTGCCGGTGCGGCCGGGCGAGCCTAACGGTGGCCCGCCGGATGGTCCGGGGACGGAGCCGGACGAGGGTTAGGCTCCGGTCATTCCCGTGCGGTGCAGGCACCCGCGGACCTTCCCGGAGGATCTTCCGTCATGACGAAGCGACCGAACGTCCACCGCCGCCTGTTGGTGGGCTCGCTCGCAGCCGCGGTCCTGGTCGGTGCGCTCGCCACCGGAGCGGGTGCCGCTCCGACCTCGACGACCACCGGTGGGCCGACCACCACGACGGCCCCGCGCCCCGCGGCGCCGACCACGGTCCCGACCACCGCGGCACCGACGACCTCCACCACCGTCGCGGCTCCGGCCGCTCCGGCGGCCCCCGCAGCCCCGGTGGCCGACCCCGACGCGTTGCTGGGCGCCGTCGTGACCTCGTCGGGTCGGGCGGCCCCGCTGGCGGTCGACTCGGGTGCCGGCACCGGCACCGGGCCCACGACCTCGCCGTCCTACGTCGGCTCGGCGCCGAGCCCGAACGCCCCGGCCCCGACCCCGCCGAGCCCGACCTCGGGCTACCGGACCCTGGTCAACCCGACCACCTCGTTCCCGGCTCGGGCGACGGTCGCGGTCGAGTACGCCGGCCAGCGGGTCTGCTCCGGCTTCCTGATCGGCCCGTCGTCGGTCGCCGTGGCCGGCAACTGCGTCGCACCGGCGCGCCAGACCTGGCGGGAACCGGCGCAGTTCCGGGTCGTCCCGGCCAAGAACGGCAACCTCGAGCCGTACGGCTCCTGCGGTGCCGTCGAGCTCTCGACCGTCGTGGGGTGGTTCGAGTCGACCCGGGTCGAATACAACTACGGCTCGATCAAGCTCGACTGCACGATCGGCAACACGGTCGGCTGGTACGGGTTCTTCTGGACCACCAACGGCCTGATCAACGCGACGATGAACATCAACGGGTACCCGTCCGACGTGGTGCCCAACCGGCAGTGGAGGAGCGTGGGCCACACCACGGTCTCCGACGACCGGCGGGTGTACTACTCGGTGCCCGTCGCCGGGCAGCCCGGTTCGCCGGTGTGGACTCCGATCGGCTTCTGGAACTGCAGCGCCTGCGTGATGGCCATCCACACCTACACGGGCCCGCCGTCCTACGCGCTCAGCTCCGGGACCCGGATCAACCGGTCGGTGTTCCGGAACCTCTACTACTGGAAGTACGGCGTCTACCCGCCGTCCTGACGCCGGACCGGGATCACGACGTGACCGAACGGAACGTGCTCGGCGGTCCGCTGGAGCCGTGCGGGACCGACCCGATGACCGGGTTCTACCGTGACGGCTGTTGCAGCACGGGGCCCGACGACGTCGGGAGCCACACGATCTGCGCGGTCGTGTCGGCCGAGTTCCTCGCCCACCAGACCGCGATCGGCAACGACCTCGTGACCCCGATGCCGGCGTACCGGTTCCCGGGCCTGCACGCCGGTGACCGGTGGTGCGTGACGGCGCGAAACTGGCTGCGGGCGCACCACGACGGCGCGGCGGCACCGGTGGTGCTCGCCAGCACCCACGAGCGGGCGCTCGACATCGTGCCGCTCGACATCCTGCGCCAGTACGCGGTCGACGTCCCCGGCGACCTGAGCGGGCTCGACGATCCGATCGGCTGACGCCGGGGCGGGCGTCGGCGTCAGCCGCCGACGAAGACGCGCTCGAACACCTGACGGGAGCGGCGGGTGACCCGGCGGAACTCCTCACGCAGCTCCGACTGGGGCTGGTGGGTGTAGCCGAGCATCCGACCGATCCGGACGTCGTCGTCGCCCCCGGGGAGGGCGTCGCCGGGTCGTCCGATCACCAGGTAGCGGGCGTTGCGGGCGCGTTCGCAGAACCGGTAGGCGCGGCGCAGGGCGTCGGCGTCGTCGGCGGCGAGGAGCCCGGCCGCGGCGCAGCGGTCGAGGGCGTCGACGGTCGACGGCGTGAGCACCTCCGGGTGGGCCGCGGCGTTGCGGAGCTGGAGCAGCTGCACGAGGAACTCGACGTCGGTCAGCGCGCCGCGGCCGAGCTTGAGGTGATATTGGGCGTCCTCGCCCGGCGGGATCCGCTCCTGCTCGACGCGCACCTTCACCCGGCGGATCTCGCGGACGAACTCGTCGGGGAACGGGTCGCGCACCACGAACGGCTCGATCATCGCCATGAAGCGGGCGGCGACGTCGGGGTCGCCGGCGACCGGACGGGCGCGCAGCAGCGACTGGAACTCCCAGGGCAGCCCGTACTCGGCGTAGTACGAGCGGTAGCCGTCGAGGGAGCGGGCCAGGACGCCCTGGGCACCCTCGGGTCGTAGCGCGGCGTCGATCCGGAACGTCTGGCCCTCGGCGGTGGTGGCGCCGATCTCGCGGACGAGGCCGGTGGCGGTCCGGTTGGCCGCCTCGTACGCGGCGGCACCGTCACCGTCGTAGACGAACAGGACGTCGATGTCGGAGGCGTACGACAACTCGTGGCCGCCGAGGCGGCCCATGCCGATGACGGCGAACGGGACGGTCGGCGCCAGAGCCCCGAGGGCGGCCTCGACGCAGGCGTCGGCGAGGGCGCTGAGCTCACCGGCCGTCTCCTCGAGCGGTGCGAGCCCCACGACGTCGCGGGTGGCGATCCGCAGGAACTCGCGCCGCTTGAACCGGCGCAGGCCGGCGCGGCGCTCGTCGGGGTCGGCGCGCCACTGGAGCGTCTCGAGGGCCGTGTCGACGAGGTCGTCACGGGTGGCGACCCGGGCCAGGGTGTCGGGGTCGCGCAGCGCCTCGACGAAGGCGGGCTGGTGGAGGAGGGCGTCGCCGAGGAAGCGGCTCGACCCGAGGACCCGACAGACCTGCTCGGCCGCGGCCGGCGAGTCGCGGAACGTCACCGCCATCGTGGCCGCCCGGGTCGGGCCGTCGGCGAGGTGGCGCAGCTGGAGCAGGCCGAGGTCGGGATCGGGGGTGGTCGAGAGCCAGTCGAGCACGACGGGGAGGAGCTCCTGGAGCACCCGGGAGGAGCGGCGGAACCCGCTGGTCAGCTCCCGGAGGGCGGCGCGGGTGTGCTCGGCGTCGGCGAAGCCGAAGGCGGCCAGCCGGTCCTGGGCGGCCTCCGGGCTCAGCGCACCCTGTCCGGCCAGCGTGTCGAGCAGCGGCGCGAAGAACAGCCGCTCGTGGATGCCGCGCACCGTGCTCTGGTGCGACCGGTACTCGGCCAGGAACGACTCACGAGCGTCGGACCGGGGCCCGTCGCGGTACCCGAGCACCCGGGCGAGGAGGGTGAGCCCGGCGTCGTCGGCGGGGAGGGTGTGGGTCTGGTGCTCGTCGCGGAGCTGCAGGCGGTGCTCGACCGTTCGCAGGAAGACGTAGGCGTCGCCGAGGCGGGCCACGTCGGCCCGCTCGACGTAGCCACCCGCGGCGAGCTGGGCGAGCGCCACGAGGGTGGTGGCCGACCGGATGCGCGCGTCGTGGCGGCCGTGGACGAGCTGGAGCAGCTGCACGGCGAACTCGATGTCGCGGATGCCGCCCCGTCCCCGCTTGACCTCGCGGTCGGTGAGGCCCTTGCGGTGCAGCTCCGCCTCGGCGCGTGCCTTCATCGAGCGGACCTCCCGGATGGCGTCCGGGTCGACGACCTCGCGCCAGACGAACGGTCGGCTCGCGTCCATGAACGCCTCGCCGAGGCCGGGGTCACCCGCCACGGGCCGGGCCTTGAGGAGGGCCTGGTACTCCCAGTGGCGCGCCCAGCGTTCCCACCACGCGACGTAGCTCTCCACGCTGCGTGACAACGCGCCCGCCCGACCCTCGGGGCGCAGGTCGGCGTCGGTCCGGAACACGATCCCGTCGGGGGAGGGTGCGGCCATGACCGCCAGCACCCGCTTGGCGGTGGCGACGGCCGTCTCGGCGTCGCCGTCGTGGACGAACAGCACGTCGACGTCGCTCGAGTAGTTGAGCTCGAGCCCGCCGAGCTTGCCCATGCCGATCACGGCGAACGGCTGGGTCGGCGCGGCGACGTCGAGGGCGGTGGCCAGGCCGGCGGCGGCGAGGTCGGCGAGCTCGCGACCCACGGTGACGAGGTCGGCGACGCCGGTGAGGTCGCGCAACGCGATCCGCAGGAACTCGCGCCGGTTGGCCCGTCGGAGCGCGGCCGCGGGGTCAGGCGCCCCGACGCACGGCGCGAGGAGGGCGCGATGGGCCCCGGGCGGCCGTTCCCGGTCGAACCCCGCCTCGTCGACCACCCCGAGGAGGTCGGGGTCCGCGAGGACGCTCGCGGTCAGGGTGCGCGAGGCACAGGCCAGGGTGACGAAGGCCTCCGCACGGCCCGCGCCGTCGAGCGGGGCGGTGCCGTGCTCGGCGACGAGGCGCTCGACCGCCGCCCGGGCCAGGTCGGGGTCGGCGGCGCGCCCGACGGCCTCGACGACCGGCTCGGGGAGGGTGCCTGCGGGCATGGGGTCAGTCTCGCGTGGACCCGGAAGACGGCGACGACCGGCCCCTACTCTGGCGGTCGTGCACCGTCTGCGCCTGGCCGCCGCCCAGCTCGACCTGGTGGTCGGGGACCTCGTCGGCAACGTCGACCGGCTCCGGGCGGCCTACGACCGTGCGGCGGCGGCGGGGTGCCACCTCGTGGCCTTCCCGGAGCTCTCGGTGACCGGCTACCCGCCCGAGGACCTCCTGCTCCGGCCGGCGTTCGTGGAGCAGGCGCACGCCTCCCTGACGGCGTTCGCCGCCCACACCGGGGCCACCGCCGCGGTGGTGGGGTTCCCCGAGCGTGACGGCCTGCTCCACAACTCGGCCGCGGTGTGCGCCGACGGCGCCGTGCGCGGGGTCTACCGCAAGCACCTCCTGCCGAACTACGCGGTGTTCGACGAGGCGCGGTGGTTCGTGCCCTCGACGGTCGACGGCCCCCTGTTCGTGGTGGGGGGCGTGCGGGTCGCGGTGACCGTCTGCGAGGACGCCTGGAGCCCGACCGGACCCATCGCCACCCAGGCGGCCGCCGGGGCCGAGCTGATCGTCAACGTCAACGCCTCGCCGTTCTACGCCGGCCGCCTCGCCGAACGGGAGGCGATGCTCGCCGAGCGGGCCCGGGCGGCCGGGGTGCCGATCCTCTACGTCAACCTGGTGGGCGGCCAGGACGAGCTGGTCTTCGACGGGGCGTCGCTCCTGGTGGGGCCCGACGGGTCGGTGGTGGCCCGGGCACCGCAGTTCGTCGACGACCTGCTGGTGGTCGACGTCGACGTCCCGACCGGGCCCGCCGGAGCGGTCACCCTGCCCGAGGTGCTGGTGAGCGGCCCGTCGGCGCCTCCCGATCCGCCCCGGCCGCCGGCGCTCGCCACGCCGCCCGATCCGGTCCGCGAGGTCTACGAGGCGCTGGTGCTCGGCACCCGCGACTACGTCACGAAGAACGGGTTCTCCGACGTCCTGATCGGCTTGTCGGGGGGGATCGACTCCTCGCTGGTGGCGGCGATCGCGGTCGACGCCCTGGGTGCCGACCACGTGCACGGCGTGCTGATGCCGTCGCGGTTCTCGAGCGGCGGCAGCATCACCGACGCCGAGGCGCTCGCCGACGCCCTGGGCATCGCCACCGAGACCATCCCGATCGAGCCGGCCCACGCCGCCTTCCTCGCGATGCTCGACGACACCTTCGCCGGCCGGGCACCGGGCCTGGCCGAGGAGAATCTCCAGGCGCGCGTCCGCGGCACGATCCTGATGACGATGTCGAACAAGTTCGACTGGATGGTGCTCACCACCGGCAACAAGAGCGAGATGGCCACGGGCTATTCGACCCTCTACGGCGACATGGCGGGTGGCTTCGCCGTCATCAAGGACGTGCCGAAGATGCTCGTCTACGAGTTGTGCCGCGACCGAAACGCCCGGGCGGGCCGGGCGGTGATCCCCGAGGCGGTGCTCACCAAGGCACCCAGCGCCGAATTGCGGCCCGACCAGCGCGACAGCGACTCGCTGCCCGAGTACGCCGACCTCGATCCGATCATCGAGGGGTACGTGGAGCGCGACCGCTCGATCGCCGACCTCGTCGGCGAAGGGCACCCCGTCGACGACGTCACCCGGGTCGCCCGCCTCGTCGACCGCAACGAGTACAAGCGTCGCCAGGCGCCCCCGGGGGTGCGCGTGTCGCCCAAGGCCTTCGGGCGCGACCGCCGCCTGCCGATCACCAACCGCTGGCCCGGGTAGGCGTGGGCGGCCGGCGTTTCGCCGCCGAGGCCGCCCTGGTCACGGCGGCCTTCTTCTTCGGCGCGACCTTCCCGCTGGTCCACGACGCCCTGCGCGACGTCACCCCCTTCGGCTACCTCACGGTGCGGTTCGTGGTGGCGGTGGTCGTCCTGGCTCCGTTCGCGGTCCATCTGGCCCGCCGGACGGGGGAGGACCGCCGACGGCTGCTCGGGGTCGGCATCGTGGCCGGGGTGCTGCTGTTCGGTGGCTACGCCTTCCAGACGGTCGGGCTGCGCGACACGTCGCCGGCGACCTCGGCCTTCCTGACCGGCCTGTACGTGATGTTCGTGCCGTTCGTCGAGGCCGGGCTGCGCCGCCGGCTCCCGCCCGCGCGGATCCTGGTGTCGGCGCTGCTCGCCCTGGTGGGCCTCTACCTGCTCACCGGCGCCGACCTGGCGCTCGGGCGCGGCGAGTGGCTCACGGTCGGCTGCGCGGTGGTCTTCGCCGTGTGGATCGTGTACCAGGGGGCGTACGCGACCCGGGTGCATCCGGTGCCCTTCACGTCGTTGCAGATGGCGACGGTGGTGGTGATCTCGGTCCCGGTGACCGCCGTGACGGGGGTGGGTCGATTGACCGGCTTCGCCTGGTTCGCGATCATCTTCACCGGGATCTTCTGCTCGGCGGTGGCCCTCAGCCTGCAGCTGTGGGGCCAGCGGCGGATCCCGCCCGCCCGGGCGGCGGTGATCCTGCTGCTCGAGCCGGTGTTCGCCGGCGTGGTGGGGTGGCTGTCGGGCGAGACGCTGGGTGCGGTCGAGATCGTCGGCGCGCTGGTGATCCTGGGCGCCATCGCGCTCGCCGAGCTGGGTCCGGGACGCGACCGGTCGGGGGTCGCGGCGGGGCGCGGTTGACGGCGGACCCGTGGTTCGGACAAGGTGGCGTCGTGACGTCGGGAACCCTCCAGGACAGCGGTCGCCGGATCGCCCGCGCCCAGCGGCTCGAGGAGCGGTGCTTCGAGGTGCTCGGTGGCTTCGTGACCTCGACCGCCGACGCCGAGGTCAAGCTCCTCCTGGCGCGCCAGAGCCACCACCACGCCTGGCACGCCGAGTTGTTCGCGCGGGTCCTGCCCGACGCCAACGGCTTCGACCCCGGGCCCGTCGATCCCGACCCGGGCGTGGTCGCGTTCCTCGACCTGCTGGCCGCGACGACCGGACCGATCGACCGGTTGGCGGGGGTCTTCGACCTGTGGATCCCCCGGAAGGTCGCGGCCTACGAGCGCTGGCTCGACGAGACCGACCCGGTTCGTGACGCCCCGTTGGTGCGGTGGCTCCAGTTCGTCGTGGCCGACGAGCGGGCCGATCTCGCCGAGGGGCGGGCGCTCCTCGCGGCCCGCGCCCCGGGCGCGCCGACCCCCGGACGGGTGGCGCTCGCCGCCGCGCTCGACCGGGTCGGCGACCTCCTCGACTGATCCCCGACCGACGCCCTCCGGCCCCGACCGCGCGCGTTGGGAAGGGTGCGGATCGGTCGCTAGTCTCCGAATTCCTCGAAAGGGGGGCGGAGTCGGACCGGGTCACCGGTCCGGTCGGGTGGGTGGTCGGCCGGTGCGGCGGACTTCCCCCTTGACAGATTCCGCGTGACACGGACAATGGCGGTCTCTCGGGGGAAATCGGACACCTTCGGTGTCGATCCCGGGATCGTGGCGGAGCTCGGGGGGGCGAACGTGGCGAAGGATCGGGTGGATCGGGACGAGGAAGACCTCGTCCGGCTGTACCTCACCGACATCGGTCAGTACGCGCTGCTGACCAAGGAGGACGAGGTCCGGCTCGCGCAGCAGATCGAGGCCGGCAACGAGGCCCGGGCCGTGCTCGCCGGTGGCGGCAAGCAGCTGACCCCGGCCAAGCGGCGGGAGCTGCGCCGGATCGGTCGGGAGGGCGACGACGCCCAGCGCACGTTCGTGCAGTCGAACCTGCGCCTGGTGGTCTCGATCGCCAAGAAGTACCAGGCATCGGGTCTGCCGCTCCTCGACCTGATCCAGGAGGGCAACCTCGGCCTGATGCACGCGGTCGAGAAGTTCGACTGGCGCAAGGGCTTCAAGTTCTCGACCTACGCCACCTGGTGGATCCGTCAGGCCATCACCCGGGGCATCGCCAACACCGGCCGCACGATCCGGCTGCCGGTCCACGCCGGCGACACCCTGGCCCGGCTCCAGAAGGCCCGGTCGCGGCTCGAGCTGAAGCTGGGTCGTCCGGCGACCCTGGCCGAGCTCGCCGTCGAGGTCGAGATGCCCGAGGACAAGGTCACCGAGGCGCTGCGCTTCGCCGCCGAGCCGCTGTCGCTCTCCGAGCCGCTGCGCGAGGACGGCGACGCCGAGCTCGGTGACGTGGTCGAGGACCGGGGGGCCGAGTCGCCCTTCGAGGTCGCCGCCACCGCCCTGCTGCCCGACGAGATCGGGAAGCTGCTCGCTCCGCTCGACGAGCGGGAGCGGCAGATCCTGGCGCTGCGGTTCGGTCTCGACCGCGGCGAGCCGCGCACGCTCGAGGAGGTGGGCGAGCACTTCAACCTCACCCGGGAGCGGATCCGTCAGATCGAGGCCCGGGCGATGTCGAAGCT
>JAFMJM010000087.1 GCA_017853455.1 Acidimicrobiia bacterium
GGTGGTCGTCGAGCGACGCCCCCGGCGGGACCGCGAGCGTGTACCAGAGGTTGTAGTCGTGGTTGCGCTTGTAGTTGTGACTGACGCCGGGGTGCTCGCTGATGACCGCGGCGGCCTCGTCGATGCGGTCGGGGTCGACCTTGGCGGCGACGAGCGACGACCCGTAGCCGAGCTCGCGGGTGTCGAAGATCGCCGACAGCTGGCGCAGCACCCCGGTGCCCTTGATCCGGGCGATCCGGTCGAGGACGTCGGCCTCGGAGGTGTCGAGGCGCGCGGCGAGCGCGGCGTAGGGCTCGGCCTCCAGCGGGAAGTCCCACTGGAGGGCGTTGAGGAGGGCCCGGTCGAGGTCGTCGAGCGTGGCGTCGGGGGAGTCGTTCGTCGTCGTCATGTGACCGTCATGGTGGCCGCTGCTCCTGAATCCATCAAACCGGGGCCGTCGGTGGTCCGATGCGGGAGAACCGGCGGGAGCGCCGGGGTGTTCCGGGGGCTCACGCCACCACCGGCCCGCCGGCATCGACCCGCACGCTGTGCCCGAGTTCCACCGGCACCCGGATCCGCTCGCCGGCCCGCACCACGACGAGTTCCACCGGGTCGCCGGGGCGGAGTCGCCGGACGTGGGCCGCCAGATCACCGGCGTTGGTGACCGGTCGCCCGGCCACCGACACCACGACGTCGCCGGGGACGATCCCTGCGGCTTGGGCGGGCCCGTCGTCGACCAGGCCCAGCACCCGGGCGCCGCCCCCGGTGCGCTCGACGGCGTCGGCGGCGGCGATGCCGACCGAGCCGTGGGTCACCTTCCCGCCGGCGACCAACTGGGTCACCACGTCTCGGACCACGGCCACGGGCACGACGGCACCTCCGGCGTCGGCGAGGACACCCACCAGGCGCCCGGACGGCTCCAGCACCGCGCCGCCCACCGCCTGGGGGTCGGGCCGGGCGTCGGTGCGGACGAACGCCACGCCCTGGTGGCCGTCGGGCAGGACCACGACGGCGTCGACCGCCGAGACCAGACCGGTGGCGACGAGTGGACGCGGCCCCGGCCCGGTCCCGAGCGACACGACGGGCTGTCCGACCCGCAGGCCGCCGTCGGTGGCGGCTTCGAGGGGGGTGAGTGCGGCGCCGTCGACCCGGAGGACGACGAGGTCGGTCTCTGGATCGGTCCCGACGACGTCGGCGGTCACGATCCGACCGCTGCCGGTCACGATCGAGACCCGCTCGGCGCCGGCGACGAGGTGGGCGGCGGTGACGACCCGCCCCGACGCCACGGAGACCCCGGACCCGACGGCGACCGGACCGCCGTCGCCGACGGTGACGGTGACGGTGACGAGGCCCGGTCCGTGCTCGGCCACGAGGTCGGCGAGATCGTCGGGCAGGGCTGCCCCGGCGGTCGCGGCCAGCCGGGATCCGACCACCTGCGACTCGGCCGGGGGTCGGTCGAGGCGACCGCCGGCGGCCGCGAGGGCGCCGACGGTCACCGCCGCTCCGATCAGGAATGCGGCGGTGGCGACGAGCCAGGACCGGGGGCGACCGGAGCCACCGGAGCGGCCGTTCGGAGCGTTGGCACGGGAGGCACCGGGGCCGCCCAGCTCGGTCGGATGGAACCAGATCCGGTCCAGCGGATGGGGGGGCGGCCCGCTCGCCGCGTCGTCGTCGGCGGGCATGGGCGGAGTGTAACGACGGGTCTGCTCGTGGCGTCGTCGCCCCCGGGCCCCGTGACCGGGCGGTCACCGGAGCGTCGGACCCCGCCACCCTGGCGGCCCGGGGCACGGCGTGACGGGGCGCGGGGACGACGCCGGACGGCCTTTGGAGGGGGTCGGTACCATTGCGGTCGTGGTCACCCCTCCCGCCGCCGTCCCCGCCGCGCGGGCCGACTGGATCGCGTTGACCGACGGCCCGTTGCCCCTCGAGGCGGCGACCACCTGGGCCACCACCGCACGAAGTGGTGCAGCCGTGGCGTTCCTCGGGGTCGTCCGCGACCACGCCGAGGGTCGGACCGACGTGCGGGCCCTCACCTACGAGGCCTACGAGGAGGCCGCCGCCGAGCGCATGGCCGCCATCGCCGCCGAGGCCCGCCACCGCTGGCCCGAGGTCGAGCGCCTCGTCCTCCTCCACCGCCTCGGCGAGGTCGCCCTGTCCGAGGCGTCAGTCCTGGTCGTGGCGTCGTCGCCCCACCGGGCCGACGCCTTCGAGGCGGCGCGCTTCGCCATCGACACCCTGAAGGAGTCCGTGCCGATCTGGAAGCAGGAGCACTGGGGCGACCGCTCCGAGTGGTCGACCGCCGCCACCCCCGTGCGTCCCGTCGCGAACGCCTGATCCGGGCCCCCGCCATGTCCCTCGACCTCGCCATCGACCTCGGCACCGCCAACACGCTCGTCTACGCGCGCGGCCGGGGGATCATCCTCTTCGAGCCGACGGTCATCGCCCTCAACAGCCGGACCCAGGACGTGCTGGCCATGGGCAACCAGGCCTGGCACATGATCGGCCGCACCCCGGGGCACATCGTCGCCGTGCGACCGCTGCGCGGCGGTGCCATCACCGACTTCGAGATCACCCAGCGCCTGATCCGGCTCATCTTCGAGCGCTCGGGGGTCAACCGGCTCCAGCGCGCCCGGGTGCTGGTGTGCGTGCCGTCGGGGATCACCCACGTCGAGCAGCGGGCCGTCCTCGAGGCGACCCGGCGCGCCGGTGCGTCGCAGACGTTCCTCATCGAGCAGCCGATGGCCGCCGCCATCGGTGCCGGGCTGCCGATCCACGAGCCGCTCGGCAACATGGTCGTCGACATCGGCGGTGGCACGAGCGAGGTCGCCGTCGTGTCCCTCGGCGGGGTGGTGGCCCTGCGGGCGGTGCGCGTCGGGGGCTTCGACCTCGACCACGCCATCCAGTCGCACCTCCGGCGCGTCCACAACGTCGCGGTCGGTGAGCGCACCGCCGAGGAGGTCAAGCTCGCGATCGGATCGGCCTACCCGACCCCCGACGAGTTCAAGGCCGAGGTGCGCGGACGCGACCTCATGAGCGGGATGCCGCGCACGGTGGTCCTCGATCCGGAGGAGATCCGCGAGGCCATCGCCGAGCCGGTGCAGGCCGTGATGCAGTCGGTGATCCAGGCACTGGCCGAGACGCCACCCGAGCTCGCCCAGGACCTGCTCGAGGTCGGGATCCACCTGGTGGGCGGCGGCGCGATGCTGCGCGGCCTCGACCGGCTGATCGCCCGCGAGACGGGCGTGCCGGTGCGCACCGTCGACATGCCGCTCGAGACGGTCGTGCTGGGGGCGGGTCGCTGCCTCGAGAGCTTCGACCGGGTACGCGACATGTTCATGGACAGCTCCCGCCGCTGATCCGCTGCGCGATCCGACCGGTGTCGGATGACGGTCGTCAGTCGTCGGTCGCGTCGTCGGCGACGATGCCGAGCAGGTCCTCGGCGGCCTGACGGACCTGCCAGTCGCGGTCGGTGAGGGCCGTCGCGAGCGCGGCGTCGACCCCGGGGCCGTCGAACGGAGCCAGGGCGAGCACGGCCCGGCGGCGCACCGCGGGCTTGTCGGTGCAGGCGGCGAGCACGGCGGCGAGACCGGCGGGGTCGCCGATCGCGCCGAGCGCCGCCACGGCCGCCTCCCGGGCGAGCGGATCGGCGTGATCGGTCGCGCAGGCGACCAGGGCGGGGACCACCGGGGATGCGTCGGCGCCGACCTCGCCGAGGGCCCACGCCGCGGCCTCGACCACGGTGGCGTCGGGGTCGGTCAGCAACGCCACCAGGGCGGTGGTGAGATGGGGGTCGGGGCTGCGGCGGCGTCGGGCGAGGGCCGGGGCGACGTCGGCCGCCCGCCGGCGCACGGCCGTGTCGGGATCGGTCACGGCGCGCCCCCAGGCCGCGGCCGCGTCACGGGCGGATCCGGCGCGCACGACGGCGGCGACCGCCGCGGCGCGGACCGCCGGTTCGGGGTCGGCGGCGGCCCGACGGAGCGTGGCGGTGTCGGCGCTGGTGAGCGGTCCGCCGAGGCCGAGGGTGGCGATCGCCGCGGCCCGGGCGACCGCGTCGGTGTCGGGGCTCAGAGGTTGCTCCGCAGGACCGCCCAGCCCAGGCCGGCGGCGATGCCGACCAACGCGGCCAGGCCGAGACCCACCAGGACCACGAGGATGATCCACCGGGTCCCGGCCGAGAACTTCTTGAACGCCCGGACGATCCCCGTCGGTCCGTGGGCCTGCGTCTCGTGCTCGTACCAGGTCATGGCACTCTGGAACTCCTCGCCGGCGCCGACCGCCCGGCCCCGAACCTAGGCGATCGCACCCACGATGCGGGACCACCGAACGCCGGACCCCGGTCCGGATCCCGAGGAGGAGCCCGGCCCGGCGCCGGTCCCGCAGTCACCGACCCGCCGACGGACGCGCGTCGCGCTGGTCACCCTGGGCTGGGCACTGCCGATCCTGGTGGTGGTCGCGTTGATCGCCGCCGCGATCGTGCGCGTGCCGTACGTCGTCATCTCGCCGGGCGCCGCGACGCCCCTCGACGACCAGGTGGTGTCGATCACGGGTGCATCCACCTACGAGCACGACGGCCGATTGCTGTACCTGACGGTCACGGTGAGCAACCGCGACCCCAACCTCTACCGCTGGCTGTTCGCCAGCCTCGACCCCAACGCGGCGGTGATGAAGCGCGAAGCGGTCATCGGCTGCGCGTCGTACGCCGCGAGCGACCGTCTGGCGGTCGACGAGATGGACCAGTCGCAGGATGCAGCGAAGGCGGTCGCCCTCGAGCACCTCGGCTACACCGTGACCGACGAGCCCAGCCGGGTCCAGGTGATCGACGTGCTGTGCGAGGGGCCGTCCGACGGCGCCCTCGAGCTCGGTGACGTGATCACCAGCGTCGACGGGACCGACGTCGCCCGGGCCGAGGAGATCCGTCCGATCATCGTGGCGCACCGGCCCGGTGAGACCGTGGCGTTCGGCGTGCTCCGCGGCGACGAGCGCCTCACGGTCGACGTCCGGCTGGGGGAGCACGACGACTTGCCCGACGCCGGGATCGTGACCCGCACCGTCACGCCGCACCGGTTCCCGGTCGACGTCACCATCGACACCGCGCGGGTCAGCGGCCCGTCGGCCGGCCTGGCCTTCTCGCTCGCCATCGTCGACGACCTGAGCCCGGGTTCGCTGACCGGCGGCCGCACCGTCGCGGTGACGGGCACGATCGCCGACGACGGCTCGGTCGGGCCGGTCGGCGGGGTGGCGCAGAAGGCGGTCACGGCGCGGCGGGCGGGAGCCCGGCTCATGCTCGTGCCGAAGGGGGAGGAGGCGGAGGCCCGTCGCCGGGCGGGCGACATGCGGGTGGTGGGCGTCGCCACCTTCGACGACGCCGTCCGGGCCCTCTCGGGCGAGGCCATCACGGGGACGGCCGCGGACGGCCCATAGCATCGGGGCGGGCCCACCCGGCGACGGCCGGGACCGGATGCCCCCTGGTGACCCGATGACTGCAGACCCCCTCGGCAACATCTTCTCCAAGGTGCGCGCCGGCCTCGACGCCGAGCCGGACGTCGCCGCGTCGGACGTACCTGCGCCGCCGGTCGACGGGCGGGCCGCGGAACCCGACGCGGACGAGGTCGAGGTCGAGGTGGTCGACGAGGTCGTCGTGACCACCGAGGTGGTCGACTTCGTGCCGGTGGTCGAGGCCGTCGACCTCCTCGAGCTGGCGCCGGTCGAGCCCGAGCCGACCTGGCCGGTGTTCTCGGTGGCCGAGTCGGCCACCCTCGACGACCACGCCCTGCGCCGACGCCGCGACGCGTCGGTGTCGAGCGCCCTCGGCATCCTCGCCACCGTCGTCAAGCGGCACCTCCAGGACGAGCAGAACGACCTGCTCGACGCCCTGCGCCGCCAGAAGGGTCGGGCCACCCCCGACACCGTCCTGCCCGTCGCCGACCGGCAGGTCGCCGCGTGGGCCGAGGCCCTGCGCGCGCCCGTCGACGACGTCTACGCCGCCGGTCGGGTCCTCGGCGGTGGCCGCACCCGATCGGCGCCCGACGACCTGGTCGCCCGGCTCGCCGAGGTCCTCGTGTCGCCGCTGCGTGAGCGGGTGACGATGGCGCTCACCGAGTCCCTGCGCGACGAGGCCGACCGGTCCGACGCAGACCGCCAGCGGGTCGTCGCCGGGGCGGTCGGGGCCCGCTACCGCGAGTGGCGCGGTCAAGACCTCGAGCCGACGCTCGGCGACCTCCTGACCTGGGCCTACGCCCGGGGGGTCTACGACGCCGCGCCGGTGGGCACGACCCTCCGGTGGGTCCCCGCCGAGGTGCAGCAGTGCCCCGACGCCGACGACAACGCGCTCGAGCCCACCTGCAAGGGTGCCGCCTTCCCGACCGGGCAGTCCTGCCCGCCGGCGCACCCCGGATGCCGCTGCCTGGTCGTTCCGGTCGACGGTTAGGCTGACCCGCGATGCGGGCCCCCCAGATCGAGCGACGGCGTTTCCGCGTCCGGCCGTGGATGGTCGCGCTCCTGGTCGTCCTGCTGGTGCTCCTGTTCGGGCTCCGGGGCTTCGCCGGGTTCTGGACCGACTGGCTGTGGTTCTCCTCGATCGGCCAGGGCGACACCTGGTCCCGTCTGCTCGGGGCCAAGGTGCTCCCGGCGCTGGTCTTCGTCGTCGTGTTCTTCGTGATCATGCTGGTGAACCTCGTGATCTCCGACCGTCTGGCCCCGCGCCTGCAGGTCGGGCCGGTCACCCCCGAGGACGAGATGGTCGGGCGGTACCGCACCGCGACCGCCCGCTACACGGGTCGCATCCGGGTGGCGGTGGCGCTGTTCTTCGCCCTGATCGCGGGGATCGGCGTCTCGGCCCAGTGGAAGGAGTGGGTGCTCTTCACCCACCGGGTCGACTTCGGCAAGGTCGACCCGCAGTTCCACCGCGACATCGGCTTCTACGTCTTCCAGCTGCCGTTCATCCGGTTCATCGCCGACTGGCTGTTCGCCGGCCTCGTGATCGTGCTGCTCGTCACGGCGGTCGCCTACTACCTCAACGGCGGTATCCGCTTCCAGAGCCCCACCGAGCGGGTCTCGCCGCACGTCAAGGCGCACCTGTCGGTGATCCTGGCGGTGATGGCGCTGGTCAAGACGGCGCAGTACTGGTTCGGTCGCTACGAGTTGAACTTCTCGACCCGGGGAGCGGTCGACGGCGCGGGCTACACGGCGGTCAAGGCCGAGCTACCGGCGATGAACCTGCTGATCTTCATCTCGGTCGTCGCGGCGTTGCTGTTCCTCTGGAACATCCGTCGGCGCGGCTGGGTGCTCCCGATCATCGCGGTCGGGCTCTGGGGCTTCGTGTCGATCGTGGTCGGGGCGATCTACCCGGCGCTGATCCAGCAGTTCCAGGTGAACCCCAACGAGTACACCAAGGAACGCACCTACATCCAGCGCAACATCGCGGCCACACGCGACTCCTATGGCCTGGCCAAGGTGAAGCCGGCGGCGTTCCCGTACGACGAGGAGCTCACCGCCGACCAGGTGGCCGCCAACCGCTCCACCATCGACAACGCCCGCCTCTGGGACCCGGGGGTGCTCGCCGCCACCTACGCCCAGATCCAGCAGTTCCAGACCTACTACAAGGTCGACGACGTCGACGTCGACCGGTACACCGTCGACGGCGAGACCGTCCAGACGGCGGTGGCGTTGCGCGAGGTCGACAGCACCGCGCTGCCCACGCAGTCGTGGATCAACCAGCGGATCCTCTACACCCACGGATACGGCGTCATCTCGTCGCCGCTCAACCAGCAGACCGACGGGCAGCCCAACTTCTTCCTCTCCGACATCCCGGTCGTCGAGCAGGGCCTCACGGTCGACCCGCGGAGCAACCAGATCTACTTCGGGGAGCGCGAGAGCGACTTCGTCGTCGTCGACGCCCAGCAGCGCGAGTTCAACTACCCGCGCCAGGGAGCGTCCGACTCGCTGAGTCGCTACCAGGGTCCCGACGGAGTGAAGCTCGACAGCGTCTGGCGCAAGGCGGCGTTCGCCCTGCGCTTCAACGACGTCAACCTGCTCGTGTCGGGTCAGATCCGGCCGCAGTCGAAGATCATGCTGTACCGCTCGATCCGCGCCCGGGTCGAGAAGCTGGCGCCGTTCCTCGGCTTCGACACCGACCCCTACCCGGTGGTCGAGAACGGTCGGACCCTCTGGGTGATCGACGCCTACACCTCCTCGTCGAAGTACCCGTACGCCCAGTACACCCAGGGCATCGGTGGTCTGGCCGGCCGGTTCAACTACGCCCGCAACTCGGTGAAGGCCACGGTCGACGCCTACTCCGGGAAGGTCCACTTCTACGTGGTCGACGAGAAGGACCCGATCGTCCGATCGTGGCGCGAGGCGTTCCCCGACCTGTTCTCCTCGTTCGACCGGATGCCCGACGCGCTCAAGGACCACCTGCGCTACCCCGAGGACCTGTTCCGGGTCCAGACCGAGGTCTACGCCCGGTACCACGTGGTGGAGCCGCGGCGCTTCTTCCAGGGCTCCGAGCGGTGGCTCATCTCGCCCGACCCCAGCGACTCGCTCGGCACGGCCCTGGCGACCGGCACCGGCACCGGCACCGGCTCGACCGCCAGCCAGCGGGCCCCCGAGATCCGCGCCACCTCGAAGCGCCAGGACCCGTACTACCTCTACCTGCGCCTGCCCGGCGACGACCGCGAGTCGTTCCTGATGATCCAGGCGTTCGTCCCGGTCTCCCAGGACAACCAGCAGCTCCGGCTGGTGTCGTTCTTCACCGCCAAGGCCGACCGGCGCAACTACGGCGAGCTGCAGTCGTTCGTGATGCCCCAGGGTCAGCTGGTCGACGGACCGGTGCAGGCGGCGTTCAAGATCAACCAGGAGCCGACGATCTCGTCGGTGTTCACGCTCCTCGACCAGCGCGGGTCCCAGCTCATCAAGGGCAACGTGCAGCTCATCCCGGTCGGGGACTCGATCGTCTACGTGCAGCCGATCTACATCGAGGGCGAGGGCACCTCGCGCTTCCCCGTGTACCAGTACGTCGCGGTGTTCGCGCAGGGTCGCAAGCCGGTGCTGGCCCCCACGGTCAACGAGGCGCTCGCCAAGCTGTTCCCCGGGGCGTTCGACGGC
>JAFMJM010000088.1 GCA_017853455.1 Acidimicrobiia bacterium
CCGGGGGAGCAGCACGCCGCCGATCAGGATCATCACGGTCGTCGTCGCCGCCGCCGTGGTGCCGACGAACGACCAGACGTGACGGAAGCGGTCGTCGATCCCGACCTGGAGCACGCTGGCGAGCACCGCGAGCGCGATGACGGCGAACAGTCCGGTCACGAACGGCACGAACGAGCGGGTGCGCGTCCAGGCCTCGTACGCGGCGAGGAGGCGTCGCTGTCCCCGCTCGAAGCGGTTGGGTGGCAACGGGGGTGACGCCGGGGTGTCGGCCAGGAGCGCCCGGACGTCGGTGGTGAAGGGTGAACCGTCGCCGAGGGCGTCGAGGCGCTCGAGCGCCATCCGGCGCTGTCGATCGGTGAGTGCCCCGAGCCGCGCGGCCTGCAAGGAGGCCAGGGCGTTGACCACGGCGTCGTCGGCGTCGTAACCGCGCCCGACGAGGTGGCGGAACCAGAAGAACATCAGGATGAAGACGGAGTAGATGATCGCGAGCGCCGGCTTGAACAGGTAGTCGACGTCGCGGCTGATGAACTTGCCGAGCTCGTCGACGAACCACCCGAACCCGAACCCGCCCAGGACGGCGGTGAAGTTGCGCAGGCTCGGCGAGAGGTAGGCGATCGACAGGGCCAGCGCCACCATCATCGCGAGTGCGCCCCAGATGGCGTGGCTGATGTGGAGCGTGGCGTTGCCGATCTGGGGGTACCCGGTGGCGATCAGGAACGAGCGGTTGAGGATCACCCCGGACCCGGCGCACACGAAGAACGCCTCGAGCAGACGGGGGGCGGAATAGGCCCGGCCCCGGAACCAGGTCTGTGACCGTTTCCGGGGCCGGGCCGACGACGTGGTGGACACGCCCACGATGGTGCCAGATCTAGGCGTCCTCAGGGCTGACCATCAGCTTCCAGAGCCCGACGGCGACGAGACCGCCGACGATCGGGAACACGATGAACACCCACAGCTGGCTCATGGCCCAGCCGCCTGCGTAGACGGCGGTGGCCAGCGAGCGGGCCGGGTTGACCGAGGTGTTGTCGATCGGGATCGAGATCATGTGCACCAGCGCCAGCATGAGGCCGACGGTCAGGCCGGTGAACCCGGACGGCATCGACTTGCGCGAGGTGCTGGCGATGACGGCGATGAAGATCGCGGTCATGACGATCTCGGTGATGATGACCGACGTGAGCGAGAAGCCACTCGGCGAGTGCGACCCGAAGCCGTTGGACGCCCCGGCGAACATGGTCTTGACCGTGGTGGCGGTTCCCCGCTTGGGTGCGAGATCACCGGTGCTGATGATGAGGGCGATGAGGCCGGCGCCGACCATGGCTCCGACGATCTGGCCGACGATGTAGTACGGCACCGCCCTGCCCTCGGTCTTGCGCAGGGCCCAGAGGCCGATCGTGACCGCCGGGTTGATGTGGCAGCCGGAGATCGAGCCGATCATGTAGGCGGCGCAGAGCAGGCTCAGGCCGAAGGCGAACGACACGCCGAGCGTGCCGATGCCGAGTCGGGTCCCGAAGATGGCGGTCCCGGGTCCGCCGAGGACGAGGATCATCGTCCCCACGGCCTCGGCGACCAGGATCCGGGCGTTCTTGGACACGGTGGGTCCCCCTTGTGGTCGGTCGGGCGTCGGACGGCGTGCCCGGCGCGGTGGATCGGGGAACAGGTTCCCATCAGGGTGGCGGGCGGCGGTGGATGCCCCGCACTACGGTGCGCACCGACGGGGAGGAACCGATGCGGACACGGGCAGGGCGAGCGGATCGGGCGGATCGGGGAGATCGGGGAGATCGGGCGGGCCGGGGCACGGTCGGTCGGGCCCTGCGGACCGGCGTCGGCCTCGTCGCGGCCGCGCTCGTGGCCGGCGTCGCCTTCGTGCCGTCCGGTGCAGCCGGGTCGTCCACTCCCAAGCGGGGTGGGGAGATCACCTTCGGGGTCGAGGCCGAGACCACCGGTGGCTGGTGCCTGCCCCAGAGCCAGTTGGCGGCGTCGGGAATCCAGGTCGCGTCGGCGATCTACGACCCGTTGACGGTGATCAACACGAAGGGCAAGTACGTCCCGTACCTGGCGAAGTCGGTCACGCCCAACGCCACGTACGACCAGTGGACGATCGCCCTGCGTGACGGGGTCACGTTCCACGACGGCACGCCCGTCGACGCCGAGGCGGTCAAACTCAACCTCGACTCGTGGCGCGGGGCCAACCCACGGCTTCCGGCCCGCCTGCTCCAGTTCGTCTTCTCCAACATCGCGTCGGTGTCGGTCGTCGACCCGCTCACGGTCTCGGTGACGACCAAGACGCCCTGGCCGTCGTTCCCGGCCCAGATCGCGGGCGGCCGCTACGGCATCTCCGCCCCGGCCCAACTGAACGACCCGGCCACGTGCGCCACCAACCTCATCGGGAGCGGTCCGTTCGTCCTCGAGTCGTGGCGGGTGAACGAGTCGGTCATCGTCGGCCGCAATCCGCGCTACTGGCGCGAGGGCCTGCCGTACCTCGACCGGATCACGTTCCGGCCGGTCACCGACAGCTCCGCCCGCACGGCGCAGTTCCAGTCGGGTGCCCTCGACGTCATGCACACCACGAGCTCCGCCGCCATCCTGACGCTCCGTGACGACGCCGCCGCCGGGACCGCGACGGTGATCGAGGGCACCAAGGGTGCCGAGGTGTCGTACCTGATGTTCAACTCGGCGAAGGCACCGTTCGACGACGTCACGGCCCGCAAGGCCGCCGTGCTCGCCCGCAACACGAAGCAGATCAACCAGATCCGCAACCGGGGCCTGCCGACCCTCGCCAGCGGACCCTTCTCGCCGGGTTCGGTCGGGTACCTCGCCGACAACGGCACCGAGAAGGCGAACCTGAAGAAGGCGCGCGAACTCGTCGCGCAGTACACGCAGACGCACGGATCGCCCCCGAACTACGAGTACGTGACCACGACCGACCCCGACAACGTGGCCATCGCCGAGCTGGTCAAGGAGCGGTCGAAGCAGGCCGGCATCGAGGTCACGATCCGCACGGTCGACCAGTCGTCGTTGATCAATGACGCCCTGGCCGGCAACTTCCAGGCGATGTCGTTCCGCAACCACCCCGGTGGCGACCCCGACACCCAGTACGTCTGGTGGCACTCCGGGTCGCCGGTGAACTTCGGCCGGATCAAGGACCCGGAGATCGACCGACTCCTCGACGCCGGTCGGGTTGAGCCCGACCCGGCGAAGCGGGCTGCGATCTACGAGGACCTCAACCGTCGGTTCGCCGAGGAGTCCTGGAACCTGTGGTCGTGGTACACGCTGTGGGCGATCGGTGCCCGCGACGGGGTCCAGGGTCTGGCCGGTCCGCCGCTGCCCGACGGTGGCGGGAAGCCCTTCGCCGGCTTCGGCGGCGTGGTGCCCGTCGTCGGGCTGTCGCGTTCGGGGCGCTGACCGCGGCGTGTCGCGGTTCGTCACGCACCTCACCGACGCGTGGGGCGAGTACTGGAGCGGTGGGGACTCGCGGGCGGCGGGTTTGATCTACCGCCCCGACGTCCGGTTCTGGAACGTCGCCCGGGGCCGCACGGCCGAGGTGCTCGGCGTGGATGCCGTGGTCGGTGAGCGCTTCGCCCACCTGACCCGCTCCGACCGGGTCGGGGTGGTGGTCGGGGCGACGGTCGTCGACGGCCCGGTCGTGGTGGTCGAGTTCGTCCTGACCACGTCCGAGTGCGGGTCGCCGGCCGCGGTGCCGGGCTGCGCCTGGTGGTGGGTCGACGACGACGGTCGCATCGGACGCGAGGAGTGGTGGATCGACCCGGCCGGCGGCGGTCCGGCGTCGCCCGACGTCGCCGGACACCCGTTGCGCGGTGACGCCGACGACCCCGGTCCGGAGTTCCGGCGACGGTTGGTCGACCGGATCGTCGAGGCGGCCGACGCCGATCCGGATGCGGCGGTGGGGTACGCGGCCGGGGCGATCGTCGACCTGATGGGCGAGGGCCCGCCGACCGACCCGGCGCCGGCTGACCGCCGGGTGACGACCGTCCACGAGATCGCCGGGTCGGGCCCGTTCCTGGCCTGGACCTCGCTGACGGTCGAGGACGTCGACGGCGGGACGCGCACCCGGCCCGAGGCGCGGGTGTGCGCCCTCGACCCCGACGGACGGATCGCCGGGGAGCACCGCTACCGCCTGCGGCCCTGGCCCGCCCGGCCGCCTCGGTGACCGACACCGCGTCCACCGCTCAGGGTCCCGGTCGGGTCGACCGCCTGCCCAACGGTCTCCGGGCCCTGCGGTCGCGCGACTACCGCGTCTTCTGGTGCGCGGCATTGGTGTCGAGCGTCGGGTCGCACATGCAGCTCGCCGCGCTCGGGTGGGTGGTCGCGGTCCTGACGGGGAGCGCCGCGAAGGTCGGGTTGGTGGCGTTCGCGACGACGGTGCCGCTCGTGGTGCTCAGTCCGGTCGCGGGCTCCCTCACCGACCGCATCCCACGGCGACGCATGCTGCTGGCGACCCTCGGGGTGCAGACCGTCCAGGCCGCCACCCTGGGCGTCACCTGGGCGCTCGGGGTGCGCGAGTACTGGCTGATCGTCGTCCTGGCGCTCGTCGGCGGTGTGGGCACGGCGTTCAACGGCCCGGTGTTCCAGGCGTTCGTGCCCGAGCTGGTGCCGCGCGCCGATCTGCCGAACGCCGTGATGCTCAACTCCGCGCAGTTCAACGTCGCCAAGGCGCTGGGCCCGATGGCGGCGGGCGTGCTCCTCGTCGACACGGTGGGCGCGAGCTGGTGCTTCCTGGCCAACGCCGTGAGCTTCGGCGCGGTGATGATCGCGGTGGCCGCCATCCGGGAGGGACGCCACCCGCCGCCCGTGGCGGTCCACGCCGGATTCTGGCGCGACTTCGTCGAGGGGGCCCGGCACGTGCGCCGGTCACCCGGTCTGCGCACCGCCATCGGGATGAACTGCCTCATCGCCGCGGTCGGGCAGCCGCTGGTCCCGTTGATCCCGGTGGTGGCGCTGCGGCTCTACCACGCCGACTCGGTCACCTACGGCGTGCTGGCGGGCGCCCTCGGGGTCGGGGCGGTGCTCGGTGCGGTCGTCGCCGGACGACTCGACGGCCGCTGGCGCCCGAGCCGCATCCTGACGTGGGGGTTGTTCTTCTACGCCGCGTTCACGGCGTTCGTGGCGACCGCCGGCTCGCTCGGGGTCGGGCTGGTGGCGGTCACGGGAGCCGGAGCCGGATTCCTCGTGATCATCGCGGTCGACAACAGCTGCATCCAGACGCTGGCCCGGGAGCCGTGGCGGGGCCGGGTGATCGGCATCTGGCTGATGTGCTACGGGCTCGCCTACCCGGTCGGGGTGCTGGTCCAGGGTTGGCTCGCCGACCGGATCGGCCTGCGCACCCTGCTGCTGGCCGACGCTGCGATCCTCACGGTCGTCACCGGTGTGCTGGTGTGGCGGCGGGCGCTGCGCTCCGTCGACGTCGACGCCGAGCTGGTCTGAGGCGGCTCAGTCCGCGATCCGCAGCGCGTTCTCGGGGCAGTTCGCCACCGCCGAGCGGGCCGTCGCCTCGAGGTCGCCCGTGGGGGAGTCCACGAGGATCACGCAGTGGCCCTCGTCGTCGGGGGCGAAGACGTCGGGGGCGAGGGCGTAGCAGCGGCCGTGGCCGGTGCAGACGTCGGCGTCGACGGTGATGCGCATCGCGTACTCCCGGCGGTCGTGGCGGATCGGGCGTGGAGGCACTGTAATGGTGGTCATGTCGACCCGCTGGAACGCCACCGACGCGCCCCGGGGCGACGACTACGACGCCCGGTGGGACGCCATGGCTGCCCGCGGCGAGAGCGTCCACGGCGAGGCCGATCTGGTCGACGGGATCCTGCGCGACCGGGGCGGGCGGCGCGTCCTCGACGCCGGGTGCGGCACGGGCCGGGTCGGGATCGAGCTGGCGGCGCGTGGGTACGACGTGGTGGGCACCGACCTCGACGACTCGATGCTGGAGGTCGCCCGGCGCAAGGCTCCGGCGATCCCGTGGCACACCGCCGACCTCGCCGACCTCGATGCCGTCCCCGACCTGGTCGGGGCGCAGTTCGACCTCGTGGTGCTCGCGGGCAACGTCATGATCTTCGTGGCTCCCGGCACCGAGGCGGCGGTCCTGGCCGGGGTCGCCGAGCGGTTGGTGCCCGGCGGGACCTGCGTGACCGGTTTCCAGATCCGGTCCGGCCGGCTCCCCCTCGCCGCGTTCGACGAGGCCGCCCGGGCGGCCGGGCTGGAGCCGGTCGACCGCCTCGCGACCTGGGCGGGCGAGCCCTACGCCGGGGGCGACTACGTCGTGACGGTCGATCGGCGGCCGAGGGCCTGAGCGGGCTGCGGCCGCCGGGTGGGGGTCGTCCGGTAGCCTGAATCGCCCGATCACAGGAGCCCCACCGGTGATCAACCGCCACACCCGACAACTCCCTGCTGCTCCGGCCCTGCCTCGGTGGCGCCGCGCGCTCGTCGTCACGGTCGTTCTGGCCGCCTTCGGGGTGGTGCTGGTGGCCTGCGGCGAGCCCGATCCGCCGCCCCCGCCCCCCGAGACGACCACCACGACCACGACGGTCGCGCCGGCCACGTGCGGCGCCCCGGAGGGTTCGGGACCGACGGCCGTGGCGGTGATGGGTCCGTGCCCCCGCCTCGACGCCGATCAGATCGCGTTCTGGTTCGGCCTCAACACCCAGGTCCCGTACAACGCGACGGTGCCGCTCGCCACCCTGGTGCGGCTGTTCCTCGAGGAGGGCCGGGCCGAGGGTGTGCGCGGCGACATCGCCTTCGCCCAGTCGATCGTCGAGACCGGGTGGTTCTCCTTCCCCGGCCGGGTGCCGGCGTCGGCCAACAACTTCTCCGGTTTCGGCGCCACCGACGGCACCGCCGACTACGGGGTCTTCCCCGATGCCCGCACCGGAGTGCGCGCGCAGATCCAGCACCTGCGCCGCTACGCCGACGCCACGGCGACGGCGTGCACCGTGCCGCCGCTGCACAACCCCTGTGTCGATCCGCGCTTCGCGTACGTCACTCCCCGCGGCAAGGCCCCGACGTGGAACCAGTTCGGCAACGGGAACTGGGCGACCGACCCGACCTACGCGTCGAAGGTGCTCGCCGTCTACACGAACATGCTGGGCATCGCCCGTCTGTCCCTCGCCTGACCCGGTCGCCTGCGCCCCGATCGGGAGGTCGGAGGGCCGGGCAGCGCCGCGCGTCAGGCGGCCGGGAGCCGGATCGTGAACCGGGCGCCGTGCGGGTCGGCGTCGTCGAGGGTGACGGTGCCCCGATGGCGCTCGACCGTGGATCGCACCACGGCGAGGCCGAGGCCCATGCCGCCGGCGTCGCGGGCGCGGCCCTCGTCGAGGCGGGTGAAGCGCTCGAAGACGCGCGCGCGGTCGTCGGGGGCGATGCCGGGTCCGTCGTCGGCGACGACCAGCTCGACGACGTCGTCGAGCGTCCGCACGCTCACCGTCACCCGCGAGGTCGCGTGGCGACAGGCGTTGTCGACGAGGTTGCCGACCACCCGACCGAGGGCGTCGCGCCGACCGGACACCCGTCCACCCGACACCTGGGTGGTGTCGACGGTGACCCGGTGGGGGCGTTCGCACACCTCGAGGACCACGTCGTCGAGGTCGACCTCGACCAGGTCGGTGAGGGTGGCCGTCTCGTCGAGGCGGGCGAGGTCGACCAGGTCGGCGACCGCCTGCTCGAGCCGGGCGTCGGCGGCGAGCACCCGCTCGGCGACCGCCGGCCAGTCGGCGTCGGACCCGCGCCGCAGCGCCACCTCGAGCTGGGTGCGGATGGTGGCGACGGGACTGCGCAGCTCGTGCGAGGCGTCGGAGACGAACTGGCGTTGCCGGGCCGACGCCCGCTCGAGCCGGTCGAGCATCTCGTTCATCGTGCTGGCGAGACGGGCCACCTCGTCGCGGGTGGCCGGGACCGGCACCCGCCGGTGGAGCGTGTCGTCGCCGATGGCGGCGGCCTCGGCCCGGATCGCCTCGACCGGTCGCAGCGCTCGACCCGCCATGACCCAGGCCAGCAGTCCGACCAGGAGCACCAGGACCGGGAACCCGACGAAGATGCCGTGGGTGACGCCGGTGACGGTGCTGTCGACCTGGGCGGTGGAGCGCTGGGCGACCAGGACCAACTGTCCCTGGGCCGAGCGCACGATCTGACGGGTCCGGAGGTCCTGGGCCCGTCGGGCCTGGTCGCGTTCGTACTCGAGCGCGGCCTGGGTGGCACGGGTGACGGGCACGAGGCGGCCGTCGGGCAGGACGTAGTAGCGCTGGCCGGTCGAGTTGTCGAGCACCTCGAGCACCTGCGCGCCCCGGCCCCGGTCGGGGAGGTCGACGCGTCCGGGGACGCCGTCGGCCACCTGGGCGGCGAGGGACTGGAGCTGTTCCTCGTCGGTCCGCTGGATGCCGTCGATGACGTTGGCGCGCACGGTCGACACGAGCACGTACGACGCCACCCCGAGGGCCACGGCGAACAGCCCCGCGGCGAGCAGGGTGATGCGCCAGCGGACGGTCAGGCGCCGCATCAGCCCTCCGCGTCGATCCGGTACCCGGCGCCGCGCACGGTGCGGATGAGATGGGAGTCGAACGGCGTGTCGATCTTGCGGCGGAGGTACCCGACGTACACCTCGACGACGTTGGGGTCGCCGGCGAAGTCGATCCCCCACACGTGGTCGAGGATCTCGGCCTTCGACGCCACCTGTCCGTCGCGGCGCATGAGGTACTCGAGCAACGCGAACTCGCGGGCGGTGAGCTTGACGGCGGTGTCACCGCGCTCGAGTCGGCGGGTCCCGGGGTCGAGGCGCAGCGGTCCGACCTCGAGCACGGACGGCCGGGGCGGCGCACCGCGCCGGAACAGGGCCCGCAGGCGGGCGAGCAGCACCACGAACGAGAACGGCTTCGACAGGAAGTCGTCGGCGCCGGTGTCGAGGGCCTCGGCCTCGTCCCACTCGCCGTCCTTGGCGGTCAGCATCAGGATCGGGGTCCAGACGCCTTCGTCGCGCA
>JAFMJM010000089.1 GCA_017853455.1 Acidimicrobiia bacterium
TGGATCACCACCACCGCCACGACGTTCGGGACGAGCAGCACCCCGAGCGCGAGCCCCGGCAGGCCCGCCGCCCGCAGCCGGGGCCCAGCCGTCGTCGTCGCCGGGTGACCACGACGACTGCGGCAGCGACGAGCGCGGCGCCCGCGAGCGCGCCCGCCCAGTTGCGCACGCGAGCCACGACGCCCCGCTCCTGCGTGAGCGCGTCACGGATCGAGCCCGGGAGGAGCCGCAGCGACCGACCCACGTGGGCGGCGACCGCGCCGGGGTGGTGGAGCACCGCTGCGCCGATGGTGGTGTCGGAGCCGTACGTCTCGGCGCAGACCTGACGCCAGCCGAGCCAGGGGGAGCCGGCACGGTCGTCGTCGAGGGTCGACCGGGCGTACGCCTCGTGCTGGCAGAACGCCACCCATTGCCGACCCCCCGCCACCGGTGAGCCCGCGACCGCCCAACCGGCCGCCACCACCAGCAGGCACGCGCCGACCGCCAGGAGCGACCGGCGTCGCTCCCTGGCTCCCGGACCGACGAGCCCGGCCAGGGCGGCGAAGCCGACGACCCCCACCAGGGCGACCAGGAACTCCGGGCGCGTCCAGGTCGTGAGCGCGACCCCCACCGTCAGGATCGGCCAGAAGCGCGGACGCCCGCGCCACCGCCAGGCGACCGCGACCGTCGTCCACAGGACGACCGCCGCGAACGTCCCCACGGTGGGGCGCACCACCGGCAGGGCCGTCGCCGTGAGCGCCAGCGCAGCGAGCACCGCCGGGCCGCGCCGTGCGCCCAGGGCCCGGGCGAGCACGTACACCACCAACCCGACGGCCGCGCCCAGCACCACGCGCGTGGCCAACTGGGTCTGGACGCGCGAGTCGAAGACGTGGGAGGTCATCCAGTACCAGGCGGCGAACAGTGGGCCGGCGGCACCCGGGACCGGCTCGAGTCGCATCCGGACCCCGAGCCGGAGGTAGGCGGCGTCGTCGTTGAAGCCGAGGTCCTCGACCACGGTGACGGGGAGAACGCGCACCAGCGCGACCAGCGCGACGAACGCGCCCCCGACGACGGACGGCCGCCGGACCAGCACCGCGGCCCGGGCCAGGATCTGGGCCGGGCCGGCCGAACGCCCGGGCGACGCGTCGGTCACGCGGTGGTGGGTGTGGGCGCCCCCGCGAACCACGGCGCCGTGAGCCCCTCGCGGACCTCGGGCGTGGTGAGGTTCTGGTACGTGAGGTGCTTGCTGGTGGTCAACCCGAGCGACCGGTACAGGTCGCCCTGCATCTCGGCGTTCTTGATCCCGACCGCCACGCTCTCGACGACCGGCACCTCGGTCCCGGTCACCCGGCTGTAGCCCGCCAGCGTGAGGCTGGCGTAGAGCGCGCACGCGGTGACGATGACCTCGGCGCCGTCGGCGATGCACTCCTTCGCCGCCTGCTCGAAGGCCGGGATGACCTTGTCCCACATGAAGTCGCGATCGGTGAACCACTTCGGCGACACCGTGAGGTATTCACCCCAGTGCTCGTCGGTCGGGATGCGGTACGGCCGGTGGGCGATGGCACGCGACTCGAGGCCGTACTGGCGCAGGTTGCGCAGCACGAGCGGACCCGACTTGTCGTCGACGCCCATGCACGCGAACCGCGACCCGAGCTGGCACCCGAGCAGCATCCCCGACTCCGACGTCGCCACCACCGGGATCGACACCATCTCGCGGGCCTCGCGCACGCCGGGATCGTTGCCACAGCGGATGAACGCCACGTCGTAGTCACCCGACTCCGCGGCCTCGATCACGCCCTTGACGATCTCGATGTTGTTGATCATCTCCAGGTAGGCGTGCGAGGTCAGCCAGGTGGAGCGGGGGACGAAGTTGAAGTCCACGACCGTGTCGGGTCGGAGCACCGTCGCGTAGACGGCGCGGATGCCGTCGTTGATGGCCCGGTAGCCCTCCTCGCTCCACGTGGGGTGGGCCTCGGTGTAGATGCTCTGGGCGAAGATGCGGGTTCCCATCCGGGTCTCCTCGTCGGGGTGGGCAGACGTTACGTCAGGCCGACGGCAGCACGCCTTCGAAGGCCGCCGCCCGCACCCCGCGCCCGGCCAGCTCGGTGAGGAACGGCAGCGCCACCGCCACCTCGCCCAGCGCCCGCACCCCCGGGGTCGCGACCACGAGGCCCGGGAGCAGCCCGGCCAGGGCCACCGCGGTCGTGGCGACCACGGCCCCGGCCATCACCGCGGTCCGGTCGACGGCGCCGTACACGACCGTGTCGGTCGCTCCCGACCGCAGGCCGGTCACCTCGACCCGGGTGGCCCCCCAGCCGGCGTCGACCGGGTTGCGGCGCACCCGGGTGGAGAGCCATCCCGTCGACGGGGCGCCGCACCACCGGACCGTCACCAGGCCGGCGTCGGGGACCGTCGCGACCGTCGCCGCAACCCCCGCCTGCACCAACTGACACTCCCGCACCCCGACCGGCTCCGGGAACCAGACCAACTGCGGCCCGTAGGCGCGGTCGGCGATCCAGGCGCCGTCGCGCCATTCACCGGGGACGGCCGCCCGCACCGACCGGACCTCGCCCACGCAGGCCGGACCGGCCGCACCGGCGCGCGCCACGTGTACCTCGTCGACCCGGTCGAACAGGTCGGCGGCGTGGCGGGCCAACAGGTCACTCAGGCCCGGGGTGACCGCCGCCCCCGACACGACCGGCACGCCGGCCGCGCGCGCCGGGGCGTCGAGCTCGGGTCCGAGCCCGTCGTGGAGCGTGGCCACCGGCACCCCGGCCGCCACCGCCGCACGCACCCATTCGCGGGCCCGGGTGCCTCCGGTGGTGACCACGACCGCCGCCACGTCGGCGGGCACGACCGCGCCGTGCTCGGGCAGACCCTCAGCGCCGGCGTGCAGCGACGCCGCCAGCCCCGTCGCCCGGGCCGGGTCGGCCGAGGCCACCAGCAGACGCTCGCAACCCGGGGTGTCGACGATCTGGCGCGCCGCGCGGATGCCGACCTGACCCGTGCCCACGAGGAGCACGGTGCTCACCGGAGCGCTTCGCCCTCGAGGGCGCGCCAGCCCCCGGTCGTGGGGGGCACGGGGTTGCGACCCCGGAACCGGACGACCACCCCGGCCAGGATGGCCATGCCGGCCACCAGCAGGCCACGCCGGAGGTTCCTCATGGTGGGGCTAGCTGGAATCGAACCAGCGACCTCATCCTTATCAGGGATGCGCTCTAACCGACTGAGCTATAGCCCCGGAGACCGAGCCCGGAGGGGGTCACGGGAGCATTGAGCGTAGTCCGCGGGCTCCTTCGGCGCCCACGTGGCCCGGTCGGGGCGTCACGGACCCGACTCCTCGGCACAGGGGCCGATGCGACGCGCCACGACCTCGGCGTCGACACCCAGGGGCCGCTGCACGACCTCCACCACCGGGGCCCGCGGGTGCGCGACGGCCCGTTCCACGTACACCACGACACACCGCGCCGGGCGGGCCGAGGCCCACACCTCGCGTCGCGCCCGGAAGTCGGTCCACTCGAACCCGCCGTCGACGGCATCCAACCCGAATCGGGCCGCGGCCCGCTCCGTCACCCGCCACCGGGCGGCGTCCATCGCGGCTCCGTCGGCGGCGAGCAGCCATCCGAACCCGAACGCGATCCCCAGGGCGACACTCCCGGCCCACCGGGCGGTGATCGTCGACCGACCGATCGGGGCACCCACCCGCTCGCCGACCAGGAGCACCAGGATCGCGACCGGCGCCACCGCCGGGAGGAGGTACCGGTCGAAGGCCACGGACCACTCCGTGCTCGCGCTGGCGACCGCGGTCGCCGGCACCAGGACCGCCGTCAACCCCACGACGAGCGCGCCGGCGACCCGGTCCCGCCGGGGATCGCGGAGCGCGCGTCGGGCCGGCCCCCAAGCCGCCACCACCGCCAGCGCGAGCACCGTGGCCGACGCCACCCCCACGAGCGCGACGACCAGCCGGGGGCCGTCGCCGATCAGGTCGGGACGCCAGGTCCCGGCCGCCGTGTCGAGCCCCGGAGGCCCTTCCGGCCGCACCAGGTTGCCCGGTCCCCAGGCCGCCGACGTTCCCCACCGGACGATCGCCGCCACCAGCAGCGGTGCCCCGACCGTGATCCCCACCACGATGCTGGCCGTGCTCGACGTCCGCCAGGCCGCACGGACGATGCCGACGGGTCCGGCCCGCACGACCGCCGGCGCCACCAGGATCCCGAGGAGCACCCCGAAGCCGAGCGCCAGACGACCGGCCGTGACGACGACGCCGGCATCGGGTGCGACCGGAGTGTTGGGGGCCCAGCCGGGCAGTCCCCGGGTCCAGGCGATCAGGGCGGCGGCCCCGGCGAGGGTCGCGGCGGCCCCCAACATCACCACCCGCCGATCGGCGCGGTCGCGCCGCGCCCAACCCGCCACGCCGACGACCACGAGCGGCGCGACGACGGCGTAGTCGCGGATCCCGACCGCCGCGGCGCCCAGCGCGAGGGCCGCGACGAAGGTCCCCCGGCGGAGCCGCTCCGACCCGATCGACCGGACGCCGAGCGCCAGGCACCAGGTCGAGAGGACCAGGGCGGGTACGTCGGTCATGAAGGTGACGACCAGGATCGCCCAGAGCGCGGTCGCGGCGGTCACGAGTCCCACGAACCGGGCGCGGGCCGGATCGAGGCACCGGCGGGCCAGGTCGACCACGCCCAGCAGACCGACCACCCCGGCGGCCGCCACCGCGAGGTGCAGCACCGTGACGTCGCGGCCGAAGATCCGGACCAGTGGTGCGCCGACGAGCGCCTGGGCGACGAAGGTCTTGCCGATCCACTCCTGTCCGTACCACCGACCGTGCTCGGCGAAGCGGAAGGTGGTCAGCAGGTACGACCAGTCGTCGTTGCGCGGAATGCCCAACGCCGAGCGGGCGAGGAGCGCCGGCACGATCGCACCGAGCGCGAGCAGCAGGGCCGCCGTGACGATCCACCACCGGACCGTCGATCGGTCAGCGGACAGGCTGGTCGTCCTCCCGGATGACGACCTCGACCCCGCCGAAGAGCTCGGCGAAGATGTTGTAGAAGGACGCACCCACGATCGTGATGACGGTCAGCAGGGCCACCAGGACCACGCAGATCAGCACCGCTCCGCGCAGGACCTGTCCCGAGACGAAGGTGAAGTCCTTCGACGAGAACAGGTCGCCGACGAACTTCTCGACGCTGCTGATCACCCCGGCCGAGTCGGCGACGACCCAGAGGGCGATCAGGGCCACGACCACCACGCCCATGGCACTCGCGTAGAAGCAGAGCGCCATCTTGGTGACCGACCAGAGGTCGAACTTGACGATGGTCTGCCGGAAGCGACGCTCGGGCCGGCGGGCCGCGGCCGGGCGGGCCTTGCGCGCCTTCTCGGTGCGCTCGCGCTGGACGGGCTCGGGATCGTCATCGAGGAACGACGTCGGTTCGGCCACCGGCGGAAGACCGGTGTCGACCGGGTCGTCACCCCAGTCGAAGAACGACGAGCCGGGTGCGGGTGCCGGACCGGGCGTCTCCGCCGGGCCGGGGGCACCCCGGCGCATGCGGGGAGGCGGGGTCAGGGGACCACTCATGACCCGTCGGCATCCTCTCCCGAGTCGCCTTCCAGCACCGGTGCGACGGCGACGACCGTCTCGCCCGCGGCGACACGGGCGACCCGGACCCCGGTGGCGTCCCGACCCTGGGAGGAGATCTCCTTGGCGAACATCCGGATGATATTGCCGCTCGAGGAGAACACCAGGATCTCGTCGTCGGCCGCCACCAGGAAGGCCGCCACCACCGCGCCGCGCGACTCGGGGACCTTCATGCCCCGCACGCCGAGGCCCGCACGCCCCTTGCGGGGGAAATGGCTGAGCTTGGTGCGCTTGCCGTGGCCGCTCTCGCTCACGAACAGCATGACCGAGCCGTCCTGGGCGACGTCGCAGCTGACCACCTCGTCGCCCTCGCGGAGCTTCATGCCCCGTACGCCGGCGGTGGCGCGACCGGTGGCCCGGACACCACTCTCCGAGAAGCGGATCGTCTGGCCCTTGCGCGACACCATGAAGATGTCGTCCTCGCCGGTGCTCTGGACGACCCGCACCAGCTCGTCGCCCTTGGCGAGGTTGATGGCGATGAGCCCGTTGCGGATGGCCGAGTCGTACTCGGTCATCTTCGTCTTCTTCACCGTGCCGTTCTTGGTGGCGAAGAACAGGAACTGGCCATCCTCGTAGGTGCGCGTGTCGATGACCGCCTGGATCCGCTCGTCCTGGTCGAGCGGGATCAGGTTGACGAGGGCGATGCCCCGGGCGGTGCGCTCCTTCATCGGGATCTCGTGGGCGCGGATGCGGTACACCCGGCCGCGGTTCGAGAACAGCAGCAGGTAGGAGTGCGCCGTCGTCATGAGCAGGTGCGCGACGTGGTCGTCGGTGTTGGCCTGGCTGCCCCGGACGCCCCGACCGCCCCGGCCCTGCCGGCGGAAGGCGTCGGCGGTGACCGTCTTGATGTAGCCCTTGTGGGTGAGCACCACCACGATCTCTTCGTCGTCGATGAGGTCGAGGACGTCGATGTCGGCGGAGTCGTTGGTGAGGCGGGTCCGGCGGTCGTCGCCGAACTTGTCGCGCACCTCGCCGAGCTCGGTCTTGATGACCCCGAACAGCTTGGCGTTGTCGGCCAGGATGCTCTCGAGCTCGGCGATGGTGGCCTGGAGCTCGGCGAGCTCGTCGCGCAGCTTCTGGCCCTCGAGCTGGGTGAGGCGCCGCAACTGCATGTCGAGGATGTAGTTGGCCTGGATCTCGGTGAACCCGAACTTCTTGCCCATGAGGCCGGTGCGGGCGGTCTCGACGTCGGCGGCACCCCGGATGAGGGCGATGATCTCGTCGATCATGTCGAGGGCCTTGACGAGACCCTCGACGATGTGGGCCCGGTCGCGGGCGCGGCGCAGGCGGTACTCGGTCCGGCGCCGGACCACGACCTCCTGGTGGGCGACGTAGTGGCGCAGCGCGGCGTCGAGCGACAGCAGCTTCGGCACCCCGTCGACGAGGGCCAGCATGTTGGCCGCGAACGACGTCTGCATCGGGGTGTGCTTGTAGAGCTGGTTGAGCACGACGTTGGCGTTGGCGTCTCGCTTCAGCTCGACCACGAGGCGGTTGGAGTCGCCGGCCGACTCGTTGCGGACGTCGCGGATGCCCTCGATGCGCCGGTCGTTGACCAGCTCGGCGATCTTCTGGCCGATGACCTCGACCGACGTCTGGTAGGGCACCTCGGTCACGACGATGCGCTGACCGTTCTTGACGTCCTCGATGGCGGCGACGGCCCGCATCTTGATCGAGCCCCGCCCGGTCCGGTAGGCGTCGCGGAGCCCTTCCCGGCCGAGGATCAGGGCGCCCGTCGGGAAGTCGGGGCCCGTGACGATGTTCATCAGGTCGTCGACGGTGGCGTCGGGGTGGTCGATCAGGTGGATCGTGGCGTCGATGATCTCGCGCAGGTTGTGCGGCGGGATGTTCGTCGCCATGCCGACCGCGATGCCACCGCCGCCGTTGACGAGCAGGTTCGGGAAGCGCGCCGGCAGGACCGTCGGCTCCTCGTTCTCGCCGTCGTAGGTGGCGACGAAGTCGACGGTGTCCTCGTCGATCTCGCCGATCAGCTGCATCGCGAGCGTGGCCAGCCGGGCCTCGGTGTAGCGGGAGGCCGCCGGGCGGTCGTTGGGGTCGGGCGACCCGAAGTTGCCGTGGCCGTCGACGAGCGGGTACCGCAGCGAGAAGTCCTGGGCCATGCGGGCCATGGCGTCGTAGATGGCCGAGTCGCCGTGGGGGTGGTAGCGGGCCATCACGTCGCCGACCGTCTGGGCCGACTTCCGGTGCTTGCGGTCGGGCCGGGTCCCCGACTCGTACATGGCGTAGAGGATCCGCCGGTGGACGGGCTTGAGGCCGTCGCGGACGTCGGGGAGCGCCCGGGCCGTGATGACCGACATCGCGTAGTCGAGGAACGACCGCTCCATCTCCTCGCGGATCGCGACGGTCTCGATGTTGGCCGTGTCGAACGATTCCTGCACGCCGTCGTCGGGCATCGGGGAGGGGTCCTTGTCGGGGGTTCGGGGCGGTGTCGACTCAGGCGTCGATGAACCGCACGTCCTTGGCGTTGGTCTGGATGAAGTTCTTGCGCGACTCGACGTCGTCGCCCATCAGGGTGGAGAAGATCTCGTCGGCGAGCGCGGCCTCCTCGACCGACACGCGCAGCAGCGTGCGGGTCGTCGGGTCCATCGTCGTCTCCTTGAGCTCCTGCCAGTCCATCTCGCCGAGGCCCTTGAAGCGGTTGACCTCGATCCGCCGGCCCTCGTGCTCGGCCTCGAACGCCCGGAGCGCGCCGTCGTCCTTGAGGTAGTAGCGCTCCTTGCCGAGGTCGGCGCGGTACAGGGGCGGCTGTGCGATGTAGACGTGCCCGCGCTGCACGAGGGCGGGCAGCTGGCGGTAGAAGAAGGTCATCAGCAGGGTGCGGATGTGGCTGCCGTCGACGTCGGCGTCGGTCATGAGGATGACCTTGTGGTACCGGATCTTGTCACCGTCGAACTCGTCGCCGAGGCCGGCGCCGATGGCCTGGACCAGCGCCTGGATCTCCTCGTTCTTGAGCATCTTGTCCATGCGGGCGCGCTCGACGTTGAGGATCTTGCCCCGGATGGGGAGGATCGCCTGCACGCGCGGGTCGCGGGCCTGCTTGGCGCTGCCGCCGGCGGAGTCGCCCTCGACGATGAAGATCTCGCACTCGCGCGGCTCGCGCGACGAGCAGTCGGCGAGCTTGCCGGGCATCGCCGACGACTCGAGGAGCGACTTGCGGCGGGTGAGGTCGCGGGCCTGCCGGGCGGCCATCCGGGCCCGGGCCGCCTGCGACGCCTTCTGCACCGCGGCCTTGGCCTCGCTCGGATGGCGGTCGAGCCAGTCGGCGAGTTGCTCGTTGGTGGCCTTCTCGACCAGCGAGCGCATCTCGGTGTTGCCGAGCTTGGCC
>JAFMJM010000090.1 GCA_017853455.1 Acidimicrobiia bacterium
GACTCGTTCGCCGTCAACCTCGGCGTCGACCACACCCTCGGGTCGCTGCGCGAGGCCAACCTGCTCTACGCCGACGGGCGCGACCTCACCGACCCGTACCTCTCACCGCTGTTCGCCGACTACTCGGGTGCGTGGCCGCGCACGATCCTCACGACGGGAACCCGCGATCTCTACCTCTCCAACACGGTGCGCCTGCACCGTCGCCTGCGCGCCGCCGGACACACGGCCGAGTTGCACGTGTGGGAGGCGATGGCCCACGCCGGGTTCCAGGGCGCCCCCGAGGACCTCGAGCAGATCGCCGAACTGCGGCGGTTCGTCGACGCCTGCCTCGACGGCTGACGGGCGGGCACTCGACGGGTCGACGACCCCACCCGCACGTCTCACCCGCCGGGGTGCACCTCGTGCAGGAGCGGCTCGCCGGCCGCGTAACGCTGCAGGTTCTCGGCGAACAGATCGGCGCCGCGCGCGAAGCGGCCGTCGCCCCCCGACGACGAGTGCGGGGTGACCACGACCTTCTCGTGCGCCCACAGCGGTGAGTCGGCGGGCAGCGGCTCGGTGCCGACCACGTCGAGGACGGCGAAGTCGGGTCGGCCGGCGTCGAGCGCGCGCAGCAGCGCCGCCTCGTCGACGATCGCGCCGCGGGCCACGTTGACCAGCACGGCGTCGGGCTTCATCGCCGCGAGGAAGGCGTCGTCGACCAGGCCGGTCGTGGCGGCGGTGGCAGGGAGCGACAGCACCACGACGTCGGCACGGGGCAGGAGCGACGTCAGCGCCTCGGGCGGGTGCAGCTCGTCGACCGGCTCGGTGCCGTCGGGGGTGCGGCGCACGCCCAGCACGGTCGTGCCGAACGCCCGGGCCCGCTCGGCGACGGCGCTCCCGATCGCGCCCAGTCCGACGATCAGCCAGGTGGTACCGGTGACCTCGCGCCACTCGTGGTGCGCCCACCGGTGCTCGGCCGCCGCCGCCCGCCAGCGGTCGGCCCGCTGGAAGCGGTCGAGCACCTCGCGCAGCACGTACTCGGCGATCGGCACGTTGTTGACGTGGCTGATGCTCATGCGCACGCCCTTGGCGAACAGCTGCTGGTAGTGCCAGGTGTCGTAGCCCGCCCCGGCCGACTGCACCCAGCGCACCGAGTCGGCGGCGACCAGGGCGTCGAGGAACGGCACGTCGGGGGCCCGCAGCACGTCGACCGAGAGCCACGCCACCTCGGGCGGGTCGCCGGGCACGGCCCCGAGCGCCGGGTCGAACGCCACGAGGTCGGCGTCGGGCACCCGGTCTCGGATACGGTCCCCCCACCGGGAGAGCGCATCTTCGGAGAGCTGGGCCCGGACCGCCATCCACCGAACCTAACGGAAACCTCCCGGGTGTCCCGGGCCCGGCCAGGAGCAGCCATGACCGTCGCCCCCGACGCCGTCCCCAGCACCGACGTCGTGCGCATCCAGGTCGTGGTGGCCGCCCGCGGCGGGTGCCGGCCCGAGGTGGCCGACGTGCTCGGTGCCGCGGCCGAGCGGGCCGCCGGGGTCGGCACGCCCGACGGGATCCGGGTGGTGCTGCTCACCCAGTTCGACGACGACCCGTTCCCCCTCGCCAACCCGCTGGCCCGCCCCTACGACGCCGTGCTCGAGGTGCAGGCCCCCGCCGGTCCCGACCCGGTCGGGGTGACCAACCGGCTGGTCGCCGCCCTCTCGGGGATCGCCGACCTCCTCCGGCCGGTCGCCCACCGCGACCTGTCGGGCGTGCTCGTCGGGGCACCCCAGGAGATCATCCCGACGGCGCTCACCCCGGTGCGGTACCAGTACTTCATGCGCCGCCGGGCGGGCACCCTCCACGCCGACTACATCGACCACTACTTCCACCGCCACTCGCAGTTCGGCTTCGCCACGCCCGGGATCGAGGGCTACACGCAGTTCCACGTCGACCCGGCCGCCACGGCGGTCGTCGCCACCCGGCTCGGGCTCGGCGCCGTGGGGTGCGACAGCGTGAGCGAGCTGCACCTGGCGTCGGTCGCGACGTTCACCACCGCCATCGCCGAGAGCGGGTTCGGGATGGACGCCGTGCTCGACGAGGAGACGTTCGTCGACCGCACCAACTCGGTGTCGATCACGTCGGCGTCGACGGTGGTGGCCGGCTGACCCGTTCCGACGGGTCGGCGCCGGTCAGTCGTCGGCGCGGGGGGCGAGCCGGACCTCGACGGTGAACGTCGACAGGCGCGGCATCCCGGTGTGGGGGTCGCAGTCGTCGTCGGCGGTCAGCAGGTTGACGTTGGGCGTCTCCCAGCCCATCGGCAGGCTGACCGCACCCGGGCGGATCGCCTCGGTCACCTCGGCCGACGCCACCACGGCGGCCAACTCGGTCGACACCTCGACCACCGACCCGTCGAGGATGCCGCGCTCGGCGGCGTCGAACGGGTGCATCAACAGGGTGGGGAACGGTCCGAGCGC
Source organism: Acidimicrobiia bacterium (assembly GCA_017853455.1). Taxonomy (GTDB): domain Bacteria; phylum Actinomycetota; class Acidimicrobiia; order IMCC26256; family PALSA-555; genus CAIUKV01. The sequence continues at coordinate 2,442 of JAFMJM010000090.1, forward strand.
CGACTGCATCCCGACGTCGCGGAGCGCGGAGTTCACCTGTCGCGGCAGGCGCCGTGGCACGAGCGCGAGCCGCACCGGCGACGGCAGCAGCCCCTCGAACGCGGTGAACCGGTGCACCAGCTCGGGTGGGGCCAGGTCGATCTTGCGGGGCAGCAGGTTGGGCAGCAGCCACCCCGGTCCGGGGGCGTCGACGACGAGCCCGTGCCGGGCCGCGACCACCGTGGGCCAGCCGACCCGGGCTCCGGCGGCCAACGCGCCGAGCACGGCGTCGTCGGTGACGGGGTCGGGCAGGGCGGGCGCGTCGGGGCCGAGCGCCGGGAGGCCGAGCCGTCGGCCGAGTTCGCCGAACACTGCGGCTGCGCTGCGCCGCTGGGCGACGGGCGCCACGAGCGCGGGCGTGTACTGGGCGAACACGACCGGGAGGTTGGTGCCGGCGGTGAGGTCGGCCCGCTCGAACTGGCCCGCGAGGGGCAGCACGACGTTGGCGAGGTCGGTCGTCTCGGTGTGCCGCACGTCGCCGACGACGAGGAGGTCGAGGCGCTGCAGCGCCGCCCGCACCTTCTCGCTGTCGGGGAGCGACAACGCGGGGTTGCCCCCGAGGACGAACAGGGCGCGCACGTTGCCGGCGAGGATCTCGTCGGCCAGTGCCGCCGTGGGGAGCGTGCCGGCGACCGGGGCGAGGTCGGGTCGGGTCGCGGCCCGCTCGCCCGGATCGACCGCGGGTTCGGGCCGGACCCGCTCGATCGGATGCAGGAATCCGGGGTGGAAGATGGTGCCGCCCCGCACGTCGAGACTGCCGGTGAGCATCGTGAGCACCCACACCAGCCACTCCGTGGCGTTCGCCGACGGGCTCATCGTGGTGCCGGTGCCGGTGGCGGCGGCGATCGGGGTGCCCTTGAGCAGGGCGTCGCGGGCCTGCTCGAGCACGTCGGGGTCGACACCACACACGGTGGCGGTGCGCTCCGGGGTCCAGGGCAGGACGCGGGAGCGCACCTCCTCGACCGACCGGGTCCGGGTGCAGGTGGCGAGCGCGGCCTCGTCGACCCCGAAGCGGAACGCCTCGCGCACGACGTAGGCGAGGAACGCCGGGTCGGTGCCGGGCCGCAGTTGCACGTGCACGTCGGCGAGGTGCGCGGTCTCCGACTCGCGCGGGTCGACCACCACGATCGTGCCGCGGGCCTGGACCAGCCGGAGGTTGACGACCGGGTTCGGCACCGCGGTGCCGTGCCCGTGGCTCACCAGCGGGTTCTGCCCGACGAGGAGCAGGTTGTCGGTGTGGAGGAGATCGGGCGACGGCCACGGCACCCGGGCGCCGGTCATCAGCTCGCCGACCCGCGACTTCGCCGATGCGTTGAGGGTCAGGGAGTCGAACCGGGCGGCGCCGAGTCCGGTGAACAGGGCGGCGGCGACGGCGTCACCGGCAGCGTCGAAGGGCGCGGCGCTGCCCCGGTACGCGGCCACGGCCCCCGGGCCCGACTCCTCGACGATGCGCCGCACCCCGGCGGCGACCAGGCCCAGGGTCTGATCCCACGACGCGGTGCCCCGGCCGGCCCCCGGGCGGCCGAGCAGCGGCTGGTCGAGGCGTTCGGGGTGGTGGTGGAGGTCGGCGCCGGCGCGGCCCTTGGTGCACGTGTAGCCCTCGGAGAGCGGGTGGTCGGGGTCGCCGGCGACGTCGAGGATGCGCGCACCGTCGGGACCCCGCTCGAGGGTGACCAGCACGCCGCACGCCGCCGGGCACAGGCGGCAGGAGGACGGAACGGTCTGGTAGGTGACGGCTCCTCCGGGCACGTCGGCGACGCTAGTCCCGGGCGTCGGACGGCGGCGGCGTGGATCCGCGGCCCCGCCACAGGCCCCGGGCGGTCTCGAGCCGCCCGACCGGGGTGAACCGGTCGGACTCGGCGGTCAGCTCGTCGACCTCGGCGGCGGTGAGGTCGAGGTCGGCGGCGGCGACGTTGTGGCGGAGCTGCTCGACCGACGACGCGCCCGGGATGGCCACGACATTGGGATTCGCGATGAGCCAGGCCAGTGCCACCTGGGCGGGCGTGGCGTCGTGGGCGGCGGCGATCCGGCGCAGCGCCGCGAGGAGCGGCTCGGCACGGGCCAGGTTCTCGGGCAGGCACAGCGGGTTGCGCGCCCGGGCCGGGTTGGCCGGTGGGTGGTCGGCGGAGTAGCGGCCACCGAGCACGCCCATCTCGAGGGGGCTGTAGGCGATGACGATCCGGTCGTGGTCGCGTGCGTAGGGCACCACCGCCCGCTCGGGCTTGCGGTTGAGGAGCGAGTAGTGGACCTGGTTCGACAGCACCGGGCGGCCGAGCAGCTCGTCGGCGCGGGCCCAGCGCTCGGCCGAGAAGTTCGACACGCCGGCGTGGCGCACCACCCCGTCGTCGAGCAGGGTGCGCAGCCCCTCGGTCTGCGGGCGGAGCGGGAACGCCGGGTTGGGCCAGTGGATCTGGTAGAGGTCGATCGTCTCGACGCCGAGCCGCAGCGCGGACTGCATCCCGTGGTCGACGACGGTGGCCGTGGTGGGCCGGAACGGCGAGAACTTGGTGGCGACGAAGGCGTCGGCGCGCCGGTGGGCGATCGCCCGACCGACGATCGCCTCGGAGGCGCCGCGCGCGTAGATCTCGGCGGTGTCGATCAGGTTGACGCCGAGGTCGAGGGCGGTGCGCACGAGGTCGCGCGCGGTCGTCGCCCCGAACTGCCGGCCGTACCCCCAGTCGCGCGACCCGAACTGCCAGCACCCGAGCCCGATGGCGCTGACGCGCGCGCCCTGCATCTCCACGAACTTCATCGCGTCACCTCACCGATCGGGACGACCGTGCACGTGGGCAGGTTCGCCGGCTCGGTCTGGAGCCAGCGGAAGAACATCACGCCGAGGGTGTGACCGCCGGTGTCGAGCCAGTTGGGGTGCCCCGGGTCGGTGGCGGCGAGCACCAGGTCGACGGATCCGTCGGGGTTGGCGGTCACCTGGCGGTCGTTGCGGTGCGCGAGGCGGTCGGGGTAGCACTGGAACCAGCGGTCGAGGACCTGCAGTCCCCACCACCGGCATCCCGGCGGCGGCTCGTGGTGCACGACGAGGGCCTCGCCGTCGGCGATCCGCCACCAGCCCATGGCGTAGACCACGTCGGGGTTGGGGATGGCGGCGACGATCTCGGCGGCCGACTGGCGGACGAACCGGTTGGGGGTCGCGCGGTACTCGGTGCCCCACAGTTGGTTGAGACCGGCGTTCCAGCGAACCTGGACCGCCAGGTTGTGCACGTGGGCGGCCACCGACGCCGGGGTCGGCAGCGTCTCGGGCGGGACGTCGCCGTCGCGCCGCTCGATCGTCCACGCCCCGCCGGCCTGGGTGGTGCGGTCGTGGAAGTACTGGCGCACGATGAGCCGTCCGGCGTCGGCGGGGAGGGGGATCCAGTTGTGGCCCGGGCCGGGGTCCTCACCGCCGAGGTCGAGGGTGAAGGTGCCGTCGGGACCGAGCTCGAGGTCGTCGAGGTCGACGCTCGACAGCAGCCCGGTGGTGCCCGCTGCGCCGCCGGCGTCGTAGACGCAGACCCCGACGAACGTGGCGTCGCCGCGCCGACCGGTGATCCGGTGCGGGCGTCCGCCGCGCACGAGCGCCACGTCGTAGTCGATGTCGGGGCCGGCGGCACCGAGGTGGTGGGTGGCGGCGATCATCGGGCGGAACGACGGGCGGTCGGCGTCGGCGGGCAGCACCGCATTCTGGGTGATGGCGTTCATCATCCAGAGCAGGTAGCGGTTGCCGTCGGCGGTCTCGCGTTCGTTGCGGGGGTCGGGGTCGTCGAGCACCGCACTGCGCGCGGCGGCGAGGGCGGCGGTCACCTCGTCCCAGGCAGCAGCGAGACGAATGTCGGCGTCTGTGACGGGCTGCTCGGGCATGGCGGGAGCCTACGACCGGGCTGGTTAGCGTGCAGGCGGTGAGCGACCCGACGACCCGGCGCGGCCCCCGGGAGGACCCGTCGGCCTGGGGCACCCCGTGGCGGTTCCTCGGGGCGCAGGCGAGCTCGGCCGTGGCGGCACTGGCCCTCACGACCGCCCTCGGGAAGCAGATCTTCGACCTCACCCACAGCGAGCTCGCGCTCGGTCTGCTCGGCCTGGTCGAGTTCCTGCCGTCACTGGTGCTGGTCCTGCTGAGCGGCACCCTCGCCGACCGGGTCGACCGCCGCCGGATGACGGCCGTCGCCCTCTTCTTCGAGGCGCTGGCGGCGGTGGGGATCGCGGCCTACACGGCGTCGGACCCCACCTCGGCCACGCCGATCTTCCTCCTGGTGCTGGCGTTCGGCATCGCCCGTGCCTTCGGCGCGCCGGCCATGCGCTCGATGCCCGCCGACATCAGTGCGCCCGGCCGGCTGCCGTGGCTCACGGTGCGCTACTCGGGAGCGTGGCAGGTGTCGGCGATCGTCGGTCCGATCCTGGGTGGCGTGGTCTACGGCATCGAGCCGACGGCGACGTACGTGGTCGTCGCCGCGCTGTTCCTCCTGGGCTCCGTCACGATCCTGACGGTGCGCTACGCGCCCCACGTCGGCGAACGCGCCCGGGCGCTGCTCGCCGTCGCCGAGCCGCTCGACGCCCTCGAGCCCGCCGAGCTCGAGGGGCTGGAGATCACCACCGGGTCGGAGCCGGCGGGCGGTCCACGACCCAACCGGCTGCGGGAGGCGCTCGAGGGTGCCCGGTTCATCCGGGGCGAGCCGGTGCTCCTCGGGGCGATCACCCTCGACCTGGCCGCGGTCCTGTTCGGCGGTGCGCTGGCGCTCCTGCCGGCCATCGCCGAGGACCGACTGGGCGTCGGGGCCGCCGGGCTCGGCTGGCTGCGCGCCTCGGTGGGGATCGGGGCGGCGCTCACGACGCTCGGTCTGGCGTGGCGTCCCGTCCAGCGCAACATCGGCCGGGTGCTCCTCACGGTGGTCGCCCTGTTCGGCATCTTCACGGTCGTGCTCGGGGCGACGACGAGCTTCGTGGTGGCGTTCGTCGCGCTGGCGGTGCTGTCGGGGGTCGACTCGATCAGCGTCTTCATCCGCTCGACCCTGGTGCCCCTCGTCACCCCCGACGCCATGCGGGGGCGGGTGCTGGCCTTCGAGATGGTCCTGATCGGCGCTTCGAACGAATTGGGCGCATTCGAGTCGGGGGTCACGGGGCAGGTCCTCGGTCCGGCGCTCGCCGTGGTGGTCGGGGGCGTGGCGTCGGTGGCGGTGGCGGTCGGCTGGTGGTTCTGGTTCCCGGCCCTGCGCCGGCTCGACCGGTTCCCGACGCTGGACACGGGTGGGTCCGACCGGGGGTAGATTTCCGGTCATGGCAGAAATCCCGAAGATCATCAGCGTCGACGACCACGTGGTGGAGCCCGCCCACGTCTGGCAGAACTGGCTCCCCGAGAAGTTCAAGGAGCGCGGCCCGCGGATCATCCGTGAGCGCTTCGGCAAGATGACGCTGATCAACGGCGCCAAGTACGACATGCCGCTCGACCCCGAGGGCACCTGGGGTGACGCCTGGCTCTACGAGGACGAGATCGTCTACGTCCACAAGAGCCACGTGGCGATCCCGCTCTCGGCCACCCCGGGCGGCGACAAGTCGAAGTTCGACCGGTCGAAGATGACCATGACGCCGATGACCTACGAGGAGATGCGGCCCGGTTGCTACGACCGTGACGCGCGCATCAAGGAGTTCGAGGAGAACTGGGTCGACGGCTCGCTGCCGTTCCCGACGTTCCCGCGGTTCTGCGGCCAGACGTTCTACGAGGCCAAGGACAAGGAGCTCGCCCTCGCCTGCGTCGAGGCGTACAACAACTGGATGGTCGAGGAGTGGTGCGGCGCCGGGATCAACATCCCGCTCGCCATCATCCCGCTCTGGGACGTCGAGCTGGCCGCGGCCGAGGTGCGTCGCAACGCCGAGCGGGGCGTGCACGCCGTGTGCTTCAGCGAGATGCCGACCAAGCTCGGCCTGCCCAGCCCGCACACCGGCTACTGGGACCCCTTCTACCAGGCGTGCAACGACACCGACACGGTGATCTGCATGCACGTCGGCTCGTCGTCGACCAACCCGGTCGGCTCCCCCGACGCCCCCAAGGGCGCGGGTGCGTCGATCGCGTTCAACAACTCGATGGCGTCGCTCGGCGAGTACCTGTGGGGCATCCTGCCGAAGTTCGACAAGCTGCGGATCGCGTACTCCGAGGGCCAGGTCGGCTGGATCCCCTACGCGATCGAGCGCTCCGACTACGTCTGGGACCACCACGACGGCTGGATGGAGAACAAGGACGTCCTGGCCGAGAAGCCCTCGACCTACTACTACGACCGCGTGTTCGGGTGCTTCACCTCCGACTACCACGGCATGAAGAACCTCGAGGCCGTCGGCGTGAACCAGGTGTGCTTCGAGACCGACTACCCGCACACCGACACCTCGTGGCCCCACACCAAGGAAG
>JAFMJM010000091.1 GCA_017853455.1 Acidimicrobiia bacterium
CGGCGCCGGTCGGGTCGGGGACGGTGGGGTCGGGCTCGGTCACGGCTGGTTCCGTTCGAAGACGATGCGCAGCCCCTGGATGGTCAACCAGGGCTCGTGGTGCTGGATGGTGCGGGAGTGAGGGATGATGGCATCCGCGAGGCCGCCGGTGGCGATCACGGTGCACTCCCCCAACTCGGCCTGGAACCGCTCGACCAGCGCGTCGACCTGCCCGGAGTACCCGTAGACGGCGCCCGACTGGATCGACTCGACCGTCGACTTGCCGATCACGTGCCGCGGCGGGACGAGGTCGACCCGGCGCAGCGCTGCCGCCCGGCCGAACAGCGCGTCGAGCGAGATCTCGATGCCGGGGAAGATCGCACCCCCGAGGTACTCCCCCTTCGCGCTGATCGCCTCGATGGTGTTGGCCGTCCCGAAGTCGACCACGATCGACGGACCGCCGTAGAGGTCGTAGGCGGCCACGGCGTTGGCGATGCGGTCGGCCCCGACCTCCTTCGGGTTGTCGTAGAGGATCGGCATCCCGGTCCGGACGCCCGGCTCGAGCACCAACGGCGAGAACCCGAAGTAGCGCTCGGTCATGTCGCGCAGGGCCGCGGTGACGTTGGGGACGCCCGACGCCACCGCCACCCCGCCGACGTGCTCGTCGAAGGCGAAGCCGTGGAACCCGAGGAACTGCTGGATCATCAGCGCCAGCTCGTCGGAGGTCCGCTCCGCCACGGTGGCGATCCGCCAGTGGTCGGCGAGCTCAGGGCCGTCGAAGAGCCCGATCACCATCTGGGTGTTGCCCACGTCGATGCACAGGAGCACGTCAGCCTCCGATCGGTCCCACGGCGCCCGGAGCGACGTCGAGCCCGAGGTCGAGGGCGGGCGCCGACTGGGTGATGGCGCTGGTGGAGATGAGGTCGGCGCCGGTGCGGGCGTAGTCGGCCACGGTCGCGAGCGTCACCCCGCCGGAGATCTCGACCCGGGTCGCCGGCGCCGTCGCCCGCACGATCGCCACGCAGGCGCCCGCCTCGGCCGGCGTCATGTTGTCGAGCATCACGACGTCGGCCCCGGCGGCGACCGCCTCCTCGACCTGCTCGGCCCGGTCGCACTCGACCTCGACCCCGAGCCCGGGCCACCGGCGGCGGGCCTCGGCCACCACGGCGGCGATCGTCGTGCCGGCGAGGTGGTTGTCCTTGACCAGCACCAGCTCCGACAGGGTGAAGCGGTGGTTGGCGCCGCCGCCGGCCCGCACGGCGGCCTTCTCGAGGAGCCGCAGCCCCGGCAGGGTCTTACGGGTCTCGACGATCCGCGCGCCCCCCGCCGCGGCGTCGACGAACGCCCGGGTGAGCGTGGCGATCCCCGAGAGGTGGCAGAGGAAGTTGAGGGCGGTGCGCTCACCGGTCAGGACCGAGGGCAGCGGTCCGACGACCTCGGCCACGGCCACCCCGGGCGTGATCCGGTCACCGTCGGCGGCGAGCCAGGTCACCGCCACCGCCGGGTCGAGGCGACGGTAGGTCTCGGTGGCGCAGGCCGACCCCGCCAGCACCCCCGCCGCCCGCGGCACGATCGAGGCGGTGACCCCGACCGCTTCCGGGAGCAGCGCGGCGCTGACGTCGCCGCGCTCGTCGAGGTCCTCGGCCAGGGCCCGGGCCACCGCGTCGGCCACCGCCGCGGCCGGCGGGTCGACGCCGACGATCGGATCGCCGGGCAGGCGCGGCGTCATGCGCCCGTCTCCAGGTCGGCGGTCGCCGGGAGCGGCACGAAGGCCGGCGCGCCGTCGCGTCCGAACACGAACCGGCCGTCGAAGGCGTGGTCACGGTCGGGATGGTCGAGGCGGGTGTGCGTGCCGCGCGACTCCTCACGGGCGAGTGCCGCGTGGACCAACGCCCGGCCGACGTCGAGGAGGTTGGCGTCCTCCAGGGTGCGGGCCCGCATGGAGCCGAGGGCCACGGACGCCCGCTCCAGGCTGGCCCGCTCACGCAGGACCCCGGCGTCGCGGGTGAGCACCCGCTGGAACTCGGCACGATCGGTCGTTCCCCCCACGTCGGGACGACCCACCGGGCCCGGGGCCCAGGGCGCGATGCCGCGCATCACCCCGGTCTGGGTGGGCCCGTCGCGCCCGGCGACGATCGCCTCGACGATGCGCGACCCGAACACCAGGCCGTCGAGGAGCGAGTTCGAGGCGAGCCGGTTGGCGCCGTGCACACCACTGCACGCCGCCTCGCCGCACGCCCACAGGCCGGCGAGGTTGCTCGCGCCGTCGAGGTCGGTGGCGATGCCGCCCGAGAGGTAGTGCGCCGCCGGGGCCACCGGCAGGAAGTCGTGCGTGGGGTCGAGGCCGAGGGCGCGCACGTGCCCCCAGATGGTCGGGAACCGGTCGGGGAAGTTCGGGATGGCGGTGGCGTCGAGCCAGAGGTGGTCGAGCCCGCGCTCGTTGCACCGACGGGTGATCGCCCGGGCCACGACGTCACGCGGCGCGAGGTCGCCGAGGGGGTGCTCCTCGAGCATGAAGGCCACCCCGTCGTCGTCGCGCAGGATCGCCCCCTCGCCCCGGAGCGCCTCCGACAGCAGGACCCGCGGGGTCGTCGGGGCGTCGAGCGCGGTCGGGTGGAACTGCATGAACTCCAGGTCGGCGACCGCCACCCCGGCGCGCAGCGCCATGGCGATGCCGTCGCCGGTGGCGACCGGCGGGTTGGTGGTGACGGCGAAGCACTGGCCGGCGCCACCGGTGGCGACGACGGTGTGCCCGGCCCGGACCTGGCGCGGCGCCCCGGCGGCGTCGAGGGCCCGGACCCCCACGCACCGGCCGCCCTCCACCAGCAGGTCGGTGACCCGCCACCGCTCGCGGATCTCGATGCCGAGGTCGCGGGTCGTGGCCGCCAGGGCGCGTTGGATCTCGGCGCCGGTGGCGTCGCCCCCGGCGTGGATGACCCGGGCGACCGAGTGACCGCCCTCCCGGGTGGTGGCGAGGACCGGTCCGAGCTGGTCGAACCGGGCGCCCGAGCCGATCAGGTCCCGGATCCGCTCGGGGCCCTCGGTCACCAGCACGCGCACGGCGTCGACGTCGCACAGGTGGGCACCGGCGGTGATCGTGTCGGCGAGGTGGAGGTCCGGCGAGTCGCGGTCCTCCTCGAGGGCGGCGGCCACGCCCCCCTGGGCCCACGAGGTCGCCGAGTCGTCGAACTCGGCCTTCGTCAGGACGATCGCCGTCCGACCCTGGCGCGCCGCGTGCGCGGCCGCGGTCAGTCCGGCGACTCCGCTTCCGAGGACGAGGACGTCGGCCGCGGGGGTCGGCACGGGGTCAGTCCGTGCTCACCGCGTGGAGGCCGGAGAGCGGGCGGTTCTGCTCGTCGACCATCACGATGGTGGGCGAGTACGCCGCCAGCTCGGCCTCCTCGTACTGCGCGTAGGTGATGATGATGACCTTGTCACCCGGCTGCACCAGCCGGGCGGCGGCGCCGTTGAGGATGACGTCACCCGGACCGCCGGTGATGGCGTACGTCTCGAACCGGGCGCCGTTGTCGATGTCGAGCACGTGGACCTGCTCGTTCTCGAGGATGTCGGCCAGTTCCATCAGCTGCGGATCGAGCGTGATCGAGCCGACGTAGTTCAGGTCGGCACCCACCACGGTCGCCCGGTGGATCTTCGACTTCATCATGGTCCGGCGCATCAGCCCTCGCTCTCTCGCGCCACGACGCCGAGGTCGACCTCGACGTTCGCTCCGTTCACCGACACCGTCATGTTGTCGATGAGTCGGGCCTTCCCGACCCGGGCGGCCACCGCCACCAGCACCTCGCCGGCGATGATCGTCACGGGGGTGAGATCACCCGCGTCGACGACCTCCGCGTAGTCGAGTTCGACCTTGGGCTCGGTGGCGATCAGACCGGCGAGCACCCGGTGGACGGCGTCGGGCGCCCGCTCCCCGGCGGTGATCGCCGCCGCCGCCTCGTGGAGGGCCCGCGACAGGACCGTGGCGGCCCGCCGCTCGTCGGGGTCGAGGTAGGAGTTGCGGCTCGACATCGCCAGTCCGTCGGCCTCACGCACCAGCGGGCAACCCACGACCTCGACCGGCAGGTCGAGGTCCTGGGCCATGCGCCGCACCACCGCCACCTGCTGGGCGTCCTTGCGCCCGAAGAACGCCTGGCACGGTCCGACCATGGAGAAGAGCTTCGCCACGACCGTGGTCACACCGTCGAAGTGGGTCGGCCGCGACTTGCCGCAGAGGCCCTCGGTGAGACCGTCGACGTGCACGGTCGTGCAGATGGGCCGTGGGTACATCTCCTCGACCGCCGGCACGAACAGCACGTCGACCCCGGCCTCCTCGCACACCACCGCGTCGCCGGCGAGGTCGCGCGGGTACCCGGCCAGGTCCTCGGTCGGGGCGAACTGCAACGGGTTGACGAACAGCGACACCACGACGAAGTCGGCCTGGGCGCGCGCCTCGTGCATCAACGACCGGTGCCCGGCGTGGAAGTAGCCCATGGTCGGGACGAAGCCGACCCGCTTGCCCTGGGCGCGGGCGTCGTCGCAGATGGCCCGCAGCTCGTGGACGCGACCGATGGTGATCACGCGGCGGCCCCGGGGGCGACCCGACCGACGGATCCATCCGCCAGCAGGGTACGGAGGGCCGGGTCGTCGCGACCGGTGAGGAGCAACGCCGCGTGGGCCAGTGCCCGGTAGGCGTCACGCTCCCCGGGGGCGACGGCGTCGAGGTGGGCCGCGACCGTGGCGACGTCACCGCGCGCCACCGGGCCCGTGAGGGCGGCCGCCGGTCCGAGGGTCTCGGCGTTGACGACCGCGGCGCGCACGAGCGGCCAGAAGGCCTCACCCGGCACGCCGGCGTCGGCGGCGAGACGGTCGACCTGACCGAGGAGCGCGACCAGGTGGTTCGACGCCACCGCCGCAGCTGCGTGGTACGCCGCCCGGCGGTCGTCGGTCACCACGAAGGGCTGCAGGCCGAGGGCACGGGCCAGGTCGGTGACGGCCGGCGGGCCGGCCACGGCGGCCCAGGCACCCTCGAGCCGGTGCGGATCCGCGGCGGCGAACGTCTGGAGCGGGTGGAGCGCACCGACGGCGACGTCGGGGCGGGCGAGCGCGACGGCCGCCAGGGCCTCGGTGCCCCGCGCGCCCGAGCAGTGGACGATCAGCGCCCCCGGCTCGAGCCCCGGCGCGACGGCTTCCGCCACCTCGGCCAGCGCGGCGTCGGGGGGCGTGAGCAGCACCAGGTCGGCACTACGCCCCACCTCGGCGACCGGGGTCGGAGCGCACCCGAGGCGGGCGGCGGCGGCCCGGGTCGACGGCGAGTCGGGCGACCGGCCCGCCACCCCGACCGCGCGCGAGCCGCCGGCGACCAGCGCCAGGGCGAGTGAGGTCCCGGCCCGGCCGGGACCCACGAGCGCGAAGGTTCGCGGGGTGGTGTGCATGGGAACGGTCCCTTTCGCTCCGGCCCGCGGGGGTGCCGGTCTGGGGGGACTGACGGAACGGGCCCATGGTAGGCCGATCGGCCCGGTCGGCGTCCAGCCACCCGCCGCCGGGGCCCCGGCGGGCCCGGGAGCGATCCTCAGCCGGGCAGGCGCAGGACGAGGTCCGTCGGGCGGACCCCCTCCCAGACCCGGTCGGGGACCGGCACCCCCAGATCGGCCAGGGGCACGCACACGAAGCCCCGCTCGGCCCATCGGGGGTGCGGGACGACGAGGTCGGGCTCGTCGATCCGCTCGTCCCCGTAGAACAGGATGTCGACGTCGAGGGTGCGGGGGCCCCAGTGCTCGGTCCGGACCCGCCGGGCCTCCTGCTCGAGGCGCTGGCCGACGGCGAGGAGATCCCGGGCCGACAGCACGGTGTCGACGGCGACGACGGCGTTGTGGAAGTCGGGCTGCTCGGGACCCCCGACCGGATCGGTCTCGAGGACCTTCGAGACGGCGACGACCGTCACCCCGGGGGTGGCCGCCAGACCGTCGACCGCACCCTGGAGGTGGGCCAACCGGTCGCCGAGGTTCGAGCCGATCCCGAGGTAGGCGCGGACCACGTCAGCGCGTGACCGTCACGCCGACCGAGTCCAGGACGATCGGCACGGGCGGGCGCAGCTTGCGCAGGCTGACGGTGACGCCCTGGACCCGCGGGTCGGTCCGACACTCGTCGGCGATCCGACCGGCGAGGCGCTCGAGCAGTTGGAAGCGCTCCTGGGCGACCACCGCCGCCACCGCCTCGGCCACGGCGCCGTAGTCGACCGTGTCGGCGAGATCGTCGGAGGCGGCGGCCGCCGTCAGGTCGACCACGAGGGTGATGTCGACGGCGAACGGCTGGGCCCGCTGCTGCTCCTCGGGCAGCACGCCGTGCACGCCCATGATCTCGATGCCGTTGATGTGGATGGTGTCCACGGTTCCTCCCGGGTGGCGGGCGCGTCAGGCGCCGGGGACGATGCCGTCGTCGACGACGACCGCGATGATCTCACGTCCACCCGCCCCCACCCCGCGCCCGGTGATCCGCTCGATGGCGGCCGCGGCCTGGGGGCCCGAGGTGAAGACGTCGGGGCGGGAGTACATGAGGTAACCGGCGAGGACGCCGAGGAGGCGCTCCCCGAACTCCTCGTGGTGGACCAGGACGCGCTCCGCCGGGTCGGCCGTCCAGGTCGCGAGGGTCCGGTAGACGAGGCGCAACTGTGTGGGCCACTCGTCGCGCCGCCCGAGCGGAATGTGCTCGGCGTCGATGCGGGCCTCGTCGTAGGCGAAGAGGTTGTGGGTCGAGTCGAGCAGCGACAGGACCCGCGTGAACCCGCTGCCCGCCAGCCAGATGAGCTCCTCCTGGCGCCGGACCTTGCGGTGGTTGCGGGCGAACCCGCCGGGCCGCTCCGACGCGGCGAGCCGGTCGCGCACGATCCACGTGAACCCTCGGGGCTCGAGCCCCTGCGCCCAACGCCCCCTCACGCCGCCTCCCGGACGGCGGTCAGCAGCGCCCGCACCCGCGCGGCACCCGATGCGTCGTGCACCCGCACGACCGCCACGCCGAGCTCGGCCGCCCACACGGTGGTCGCCAGAGTGGCGTCGTCACGGGCGACCGGCTCGGGCGAGTCGGAGATCTCCCCGAGGAAGCGCTTGCGCGAGGTCCCGAGCACGACCGGGACGTCGAGGCTCCCGACGAGCACGTCGAGCCGGGCGAGGAGCGCCAGGTTGTGGGCGGTGGTCTTGCCGAAGCCGATGCCCGGGTCGACCGCGATCGCGGCCCGGGGCACGCCGGCGGCGACCGCCGCCGCCACCCGGGCGGCGAGGAAGGCCGCGACCTCACCCACCACGTCGTCGTAGTGCGGTGCGTCCTGCATGGTCCGCGGCACGCCCTGCATGTGCATCGCCACGAACCCCACCCCCGCACGCGCCACGACCCCGAACATGTCGGGATCGCGACCGGCGGTGACGTCGTTGACGATCCGGGCCCCCGCGGCGACCGCCGCCCCGGCGACCTCGGCCTTGGCGGTGTCGATGCTGACCGGCACCCCCGACTCGGCGGCCAGGCGGGCCACGACCGGGAGCACCCGGTCGGCCTCGGCGTCGGCGTCGACCGGGTCGGCCCCCGGACGGGTCGACTCACCGCCCACGTCGAGGAGGTCGGCTCCGGCGGCCACGAGGGCCAGGCCGTGGGCGACGGCGGCGTCGGCTCCGAACCAACGGCCCCCGTCGGAGAACGAGTCGGGGGTGACGTTGACGACGCCCATCACCGCCGGACGGACGTCCGGTGGCGCCCCGCCCCTCCCCGACCAGTCGAACATCGCCCGCAGCGTATCGGCGCCGCCGCCGGGCCGCCCGCGTTCCGGGCGGTCGAACTAGAGGCGGTTGCCCGGGTGGGTGATGAGGCTCATCGCCTCGGCACGGGTGGCGGGGTTGGTCTTGAAGATGCCCCGGACCGCCGAGGTGACCGTGAGCGAACCCGGCTTGCGCACCCCCCGCATCGACATGCAGAGGTGCTCGGCCTCGATCACCACGAACACGCCCTCGGGGCGCAGCTCCGCCTGGAGGGCGTCGGCGACCTGGCTGGTGAGGCGCTCCTGGACCTGGGGCCGTCGGGCGAACCCGTCGACGAGGCGGGCGATCTTCGAGAGCCCGGTGATCCGGCCGTCGGCACCCGGGATGTAGGCGACGTGGGCCCGGCCCGTGAAGGGCACGAAGTGGTGCTCGCACAGGCTCGCCAACGGGATGTCGCGGACCATCACCATCTCGTCGTGGTCGGCCTCGAAGGTGACCGACAGGTGGCGGGCCGGATCGTCGTGGAGACCGCTCAGGATCTCCTCGTACATGTCGGCGATCCGCGCCGGGGTGCGGACCAGGCCGTCACGGTCGGGGTCCTCGCCGATCGCGACGAGGATCTCCCGCATGGCGGCCTCGATGCGCGGCTTGTCGACCTTGCCGCGGGCGGCTTCGGGGATCTCGGTCTCGCTCACTGGCTCCTCCGGGGCTGGGTGACGTCGGTGGCGGCCACGGCCGTGACCCGTCCAGAACCCGACGAGACGAACGGCTCGACCCCGGCGAACAATTCCTGCACGCGGTCGACGTCGATCGTCTCGACCTCGATCAGCTCGTCGGCGAGCCGGTCGAGGACGTCACGGTTGGTCTCGAGGATGGTGCGGGCCACGCCCCGCGCCCGCTCGACCAGGCCCCGGACCTCGGCGTCGATCCGGGCGGCGAGCTCGTCGGAGTAGTCGGGGCGGCTCGAGAAGTCGCGCCCGAGGAAGACCTCGCCGTTGGCGTGCCCGAACCGGGTCGGGCCGAGATCCTCGCTCATGCCGTACTCGGTGACCATCTGGCGGGCGATGGTGGTGGCCCGGTCGATGTCGTTCTGGGC
>JAFMJM010000092.1 GCA_017853455.1 Acidimicrobiia bacterium
ACCCGAAGGTGAAGTCGATCTTCATCAACATCTTCGGCGGCATCACCAAGGGCGAGGAGGTCGCCAACGGCATCCTCACCGCCCTCGAGCGGGTGACCATCGAGGCGCCGATCGTGATCCGCCTCGACGGCACCAACGCCGATCAGGGTCGCGAGATCCTGACCCCGCACCTCTCCGACCGGCTGCAGATGCAGCCGACCATGCTCGAAGCCGCCCGCACGGCGGTCGCACTCGCAGGAGGCCCCGCCAAGTGAGCATCTTCGTCGACGAGAACACCAAGGTCGTCTACCAGGGCCTCACGGGCTCGCAGGGCAAGTACTACGGCCTCCTCAACCGTGCCTACGGCACCAACGTCGTGGCCGGCACCAACCCGAAGAAGGCCGGCGAGGACATCGAGGGCATCCCGATCTTCGCGACCGTGGGTGACGCGGTGAAGGCCACGGGCGCCAACGCCTCGTGCATCTTCATCCCGGCCGCCGGGGTGAAGGACGCCGTGCTCGACGCCGCCGAGGGTGGGGTGGAGTTCATCGTGGTCATCACCGAGGGCGTCCCCGCCCACGACGAGGCCTGGTTCTTCTCCAAGCTCAAGCGGGACTTCCCGAACGTCCAGCTGCTCGGCCCGAACTGCCCGGGGATCATCAGCCCCGGCAAGTGCAACATCGGCATCACGGCCGGGCACATCGCCAAGCCGGGCGGCCCGGTGGGCATCGTGAGCCGGTCGGGCACCCTCACCTACCAGGCGCTCTACGAGCTCCAGCAGAAGGACATCGGCGTCACCACCTGCGTGGGCATCGGCGGTGACCCGGTCCCGGGCACCAGCTTCATCGACTGCCTCGAGCGGTTCCAGGCCGACCCCGACACCAAGGCGATCATGATGTTCGGTGAGATCGGCGGCTCGGCCGAGGAGGAGGCCGCCGAGTACATCACGAAGCACGTCACCAAGCCGGTGGTGAGCTACATCGCCGGGGTGACCGCCCCTCCGGGCAAGAAGATGGGCCACGCCGGCGCCATCATCTCGGGCGGCAAGGGCACGGCCGATGCCAAGATGGAGGCGCTGCGCGCCGCCGGCGTCAAGGTCGGGCTCAACCCCACCGAGGCGGGCAACCTGATGGCCGAGGTCGTCGCCGGCCTCTAGCCGACCCGCCCCTGAACGTCCCCGGACCCCCGCTGCGTGCGGGGGTCCGGCGCGTCCGGGCCCCGAGGCCGGACGGGCGGGGCCGCTCGGGTAGGTTCCGGACGTGGCGGAGCGGCGACGACTGGCGGTGCTGGCATCGGGCAGCGGGACGATCCTGCAGGCCCTGCTCGACGCCGACCTGCCCATCACGGTGGTGGTCGCCGACCGACCCTGCACGGCGCTGGAGCGGGCCGAGCACGCCGGCATCCCGGCCGAGCTGGTCGAGCGCTCGAGCTACGGCGCCGGATTCGACCGCACCGCCTACACCCACGACGTGGTCGCCGCGCTGGCCCGCCACGACATCGATCTGATCGCGATGGCCGGGTTCGGCACCATCCTCGACCAGCCGGTCCACGACGCCTTCCCGGGTGCGGTGGTCAACACCCATCCGTCGCTGCTGCCGGCGTTCAAGGGCTGGCACGCGGTCGAGGAGGCGCTGGCCTACGGGGTGAAGGTGACCGGATGTACGGTGCACCTCGCCACGCTCGCGGTGGACGAGGGCCCGATCCTGGCCCAGGAGGCGGTCCCGGTGCTTCCCGGTGACACCGTCGAGTCGTTGCACGAACGCATCAAGGACGTCGAGCGGCGCATGTACCCCCGGGTGCTGCGGGCGCTCGTCGACGGAGAGGACCTCGGATGAGCAAGCGGGCGCTGCTGTCGGTCTACGACAAGACCGGACTGGTCGACTTCGCACGGGCGCTGAACGGACTCGGCTTCGAGCTGGTGTCGTCGGGCGGCACGGCGGTGACGTTGTCGGAGGCGGGCGTCCCGGTCGTGACGGTCGAGTCGGTGACCGGCGCACCCGAGATGCTCGACGGTCGGGTCAAGACGCTGCACCCGCGCATCCACGGCGGGATCCTCGCCGACCTGCACAAGCCGCAGCACGTGGCCGACCTCGAGGCGCAGGGCATCGCACCGTTCGACCTCGTCGTGGTGAACCTCTACCCGTTCCTCGCCCGGCCCGACGTCGAGACCATCGACATCGGCGGCCCCACCATGGTGCGCGCGGCGGCGAAGAACCACGCCCACGTCGGCATCGTCACCAGCCCGGCGCAGTACGACGACGTGCTCGCCGAGCTGGGTGCCAACGCCAACGCCCTGTCCGACGCCACCCGGCGCCGTCTCGCCCTCGACGCCTTCGCGCTGACCGCCGAGTTCGACGCCGCCGTGGTGCGCTGGCTCCAGGCCGACGAGGAGCTGCCCCAGCACCTCGTGCTGGCGCTCGAGCGCACCGACGAGACGCTGCGCTACGGCGAGAACCCCCACCAGCAGGCCGCCCGGTACCGGCTGCGCGGCACCACGTCGTGGCTCGACCACATCACCCAGCACAGCGGCCTGGCGCTGTCGTACCTCAACTTCTACGACACCGACGCCGCGTGGCGCCTGGCGTTCGACCTCGGCGACACGCCGGCGGTCGCGATCATCAAGCACGCCAACCCGTGCGGCGCCGCCGTGGCCGGCGACCTCGCCACCGCGTACCAGCGAGCGCTCGAGTGCGACGAGCGCTCGGCGTTCGGCGGGATCGTGGCGTGCAACCGCCCCATCGACGCCGCCACGGTGGCCCGGATGGTCGAGGGCCCGCAGGCCGACGTCGTGATCGCGCCCGGCTACGAGCCCGGGGCGGTCGAGGCGCTGATCGCCAAGCGCAAGAACACCCGTCTGCTCGAGGCGCCCCACCCCGACGCCTGGCCGGTCGACATCCGCCAGATCAGCGGTGGGTTCCTGGTGCAGTCGGCCCACCACTTCGCCGCCGCGCCCGAGTCGTGGCAGGTGGTCACGAAGCGGACCCCCACCGACGCCGAGTGGCGCGACGCCGCCTTCGCCTGGCGGATCTGTGGGCACGTCAAGTCGAACGCCATCGTGCTGGCCAAGGACGGCGTGGCCTGGGGCATCGGCGCCGGCCAGCAGAACCGGGTGGAGTCGGGCGAGATCGCGGCCAAGAAGGCCGCGGGCCGGGCCGCCGGCGGGGCGTGTGCCTCCGACGCCTTCTTCCCCTTCCCCGACGGGCTGGAGGTGGCCGCCGCCGCCGGGGCGAGCGTCGTGGTGCAGCCGGGGGGCGCGATGCGCGACGATGCCGTCACGGAACGGGCCGACGAGCTGGGCCTGGCGATGGTGTTCACCGGTGAACGCCACTTCCTCCACTGACCCACTGACCCACTGACCCACTGAGCACGACGATTTCCACTGATCGACCGGATCCGAGCGGGAGCACACGATGAGTCAGGCCGTGATGATGCCGGGAGCGCCGGTGGCCGAGGCGGTGTTCGCCGACCTCGCCCCGCGCGTGGCGGCTCTGGTCGAGCGGGGCCACCAGCCGGGCCTCGGCACGATCCTCGTCGGCGGTGACGACGCCAGCGCCCGCTACGTGGGCATGAAGATGGCCAAGGCGCAGGAGCTCGGCTGGACGTCGCCCCACATCCACCTGCCCGACGACGCCACCCAGGCCCAGGTCATCGACGCCGTCCGGCGCATGAACGACGACCCGACCGTCGACGCCCTGCTCGTGCAGCACCCGGCGCCGCCCCACATCGACTACGACGCGGTGCTCCTCGAGGTCGATCCCGACAAGGACGTCGACGGCATGCACCCGCTCAACATGGGGCGGCTGGCGCTCGGCATGCCCGGGCCGGTCCCGTGCACCCCGGCCGGCATCGAGGCGCTCCTCGCGCACTACGAGATCCCGGTGGCGGGGCGCAACGTCGTGATCATGGGTCGGGGCATCACCCTCGGACGGCCGCTGGCCCTGCTCCTGTCGGCGAAGCGCCCGACCGCCAACGCCGCGGTGACGGTGGTGCACACCGGCGTCCCCGACTGGCCCGAGTACACCCGGGGCGCCGACATCGTCGTGGCCGCGGCGGGCGTGCCCGGCATCCTCCAACCCGAGCACCTCACGCCCGGCGTGGTGGTGGTCGGCGGGGGCGTGCGCTACGAGGGCCGCAAGCTCCTCCCCGACGTCGACGAGCGCTGCGAGGAGGTGGCGGGGTGGATCACCCCGCGGGTCGGTGGGGTGGGTCCCACGACCATCGCCATGCTGTTCCGCAACGCGGTCGAGTGCGCCGAACGCCGGGCGGGCGTGGCGTGAGCGCCCTCCCCGAGCCCCGGAGCGCCGTCACCCCGGGCGCCTGTCCGATCTGCGGGACGGCCGTCGGGGCCGACGAGACGCGCTGTCCGGAGTGCAACTGTGACCTGGCGGGCACCGCCGGACGGCCGATGTACTCGAAAGTCGCGCTGATCTGGACGATTCTGGCCTTCGTCGTGGTTTACGCCGTCGTGGTCGTGGTGGTGGTCTCCTCCAACTGACGTCGAGCATGGTCCTGGCCGAGCTCCTCGTGCGTCACACGCGCCGGCACATGCCGGTGCGGCGCGTCGCGGTCGGGACCGCCCATCTGCCCACCGGCGGCCCCGGCTACGGGCCGATGCTGCTCCAGGCCGTGGTCGCCGAGTGCCTCCCCGAGCTCGACCCCGATCAGGCCGACTGGCTGCCCCGGCTGGTCGCCGACGCCCGTGACGGCCTGGCGGTGCCCCGCCTGGCGCTGCGGTACCGGCTCCAGACCGATCTCCATGGCCTCGACGGCTCCCGGCACCGGATCGTCCGGGAGGGTGACCGGACCGTGCTCGAGCTCGACCGCCACGCTCCGTCGGACCCCCAGGTGATCGGCGCCGTGATGGCCGCGGCGGCCCTCCCGGCCGCCCCCCGGGCGGTGGCCCTGCGGGCCGTGGCCGCGGCCGTCGCCCGGCCGGTGCTCCCGCCGGGCCTGGTCGTCCGTCGGCTGCTGCTCGGGGTCCCCGGGGCGCTGCCGCCCCCGGCGGCGGTGGGTGGCGGGACCGCCGACCTCTGGGTCGGGATCGACGCCGAGCAACGCTGGGCGATGGAGGTCTTCGGGCTCGGGGCGACCGCCGAGATCGACCGGACCGACGTCCAGGCCCGGTTCCGGCGCCTGGTGCGCCAGGCCCACCCCGACCACGGGGGTGCCCGTCAGGGGGCCGCCGAGCGGCTGGCCGAGCTCGCCGAGGCCCGGACCCTGCTCCTGGCGGTGATCGCTTCGTCGCCGGGGCGGGTCGCGGGATAGCGTCCCGGCATGGCTTCGAAGGCACCCGTCCACGTCACCGTCACCGGCGCCGCCGGTCAGATCGGCTACGCGCTGCTGTTCCGCATCGCGAGCGGCCAGCTCCTCGGCCCCGACCAGCCGGTCGTCCTGCGGCTCCTCGAGATCGAGCCCGCCCTGCCGTCGCTCGACGGCGTCTGCATGGAGCTCGACGACTGCGCGTTCCCGCTGCTGGCCGGCATCGAGCCGACCTCCGACCTGAAGACCGCCTTCGACGGCACCTCGTGGGCGCTGCTGGTCGGGTCGATCCCCCGCAAGGCGGGCATGGAGCGCGGCGACCTGCTCAGCGTCAACGGCGGCATCTTCGGTCCGCAGGGCCAGGCGATCAACGCCCACGCCGCGTCCGACGTGCGCGTGCTGGTGGTCGGCAACCCGTGCAACACCAACTGCCTCATCGCCCGCGAGAACGCTCCCGACGTGCCGGCCGACCGCTGGTTCGCGATGACCCGCCTCGATGAGAACCGGGCGCTCACGCAGCTGGCCCAGAAGTCGGGCGCGGCCGTGTCGGAGGTGACCAACCTCGCCATCTGGGGCAACCACTCGGCCACCCAGTTCCCCGACTTCGCCCACGCCCGCATCGGCGGCAAGGCGGCCACCGACGTCATCACCGACACCGCGTGGCTCCAGGGCGCGTTCCTCGAGACCGTCCAGAAGCGTGGCGCGGCCGTGATCGAGGCGCGCGGCGCCTCGTCGGCGGCGTCGGCGGCCAACGCGGCGATCGACTCGGTCAACTCCGTGTGGCGGCCGACCGAGGGTGACAACTGGCACTCGCTGGCCGTGGTCAGTCGGGGCGAGTACGGCACCCCCGAGGGCCTGCAGTTCGGGTTCCCGGTCCGCAGCGACGGCTCGTCGTGGTCGGTCGTCGAGGGCATCGAGCACGACGCCTTCGCCCAGGACCGCATCCGCATCACGACCGAGGAGCTCGTCGCCGAGCGCGACGAGGTCCGCAGCCTCGGCCTGATCAAGTAGCCCGACGCCCGTGGACCGGGCGGGGCCGACGGGATCAGTGGTCGTTCAGCCAGGCGTCGACGACGTCGACGAACGCGGTGGGTGCCTCGAGCTGCGGCGCGTGGCCGATGCCGTCGAGGTACTCGACGTCGAGGCGCGGGTGGCGCTCCTCGAGGGCCCGGGCGCTGCTGACGTCGATCAGGCGGTCGCGGTCACCGAACACCATCAGGCCCGGCACCTGCGGCAGCGCGGCGGCGAGATCGCGGTCGAGGTTGCGGGCCATGTACCAGAACAGCGAGCCCGCGGCGTCGGCGTAGGCGCGGGCGGCCTCCGGGTACTCCATCCGGTCGGAAGCGATCTTCACGAAGTGGTCGCGCACCTCGGGGGCCAGGGCCGCCGGGTCCTCGAGCACGAGCTGCAGGGTCTCGTCGACGAGCGCCTCGGGACCGAGCTGCACGGCACGGTTGGCCACGATCCGGCCGCCCACCTGGGGGACGAGCATCGGGAAGATGAACAGGCCGTTGCGGGTCTGCGGGCTGCGCAGGCGTGCCGGGCGGATCGCCGGGTTGACGAGCACCATGGCGCGCACCAGGTCGGCCCGCCGTCCGGCCACCTTCACCGTGATCGCCCCGCCCATCGAGTTGCCCATCACGACCGACGGGCCGAAGCGCTCGAGGGCCGCGATGACGAGGCACGCGTTGCGCTCGACCGTGGTCTCGGTGCCGGTGCCCCGGGTGTAGCCGAACCCGGCGAGGTCGATGGCGGTCACCTCGGCGCCGCACCGATCGGCGAGCGCCTGGCCCACCGTCAGCCACGACGCCGTGTTGGCGCCGAGGCCGTGCACGAGCAGCACCGGGTCGGCGTCGGCGCGGGCGGCCGTCGGCTCCCAGCGGCGGGAGTGGACGGTCAGGCCGTCGAGGGTGATGTCGTCGAGCAGTCCGGTCGTCATGACTGCAGAGGATACGACCGCGCGGGCGGGGTCGCGGGCGGGGGCGGGGCCCGGTGAGGACGGCCGACGAGGCGGCGCACCCGGGGGCCCGCCTCGAGCAGTGGGAGCTGACCATGGGCGGCGCCTTCCCTGGCCGGGTGCGCCTGACCCTCGGGGCGGGCGGGGCGGCGTTCCTCGTCGACGTCGACCTGGGTGCCGACGGGCGCCTGGTGGTGGCCGACGAGGACGTCCCGCCGCCCCGGGCCGGGCTCGACCTGCGGGCCGACGGCCTCTGGACGTCGCTGTGCTGCGAGACCCCGTTCGAGCACTGGACCTTCGGGCTGGAGGCGTTCGGCCTGCGCCTCGACGACCCGCCCCCGCCCGACGTTCGGTGGTCCGACCTCGTCGGTGACCGCCTGGCGGTCGGGTACGACCTCGAATGGGAGGCGACGGGCGCGCCGACGCCACTCCCTGCGGGCGACGGCGACGGCTACCGGATCGCAGGGCGGGTGGTCGGGGAGCTCATGACGGTGCACGACCGGTGGGAGGTGGCCGCCGAGGCCGTCTGGGAGCACTGGTGGGTGGTCCGCGGTGCACCTGCGCAGGGAGCGCTCAGCGGGCATCCCTAGAGTGATTGGTTCCGTCCCCGACGTCCGGAGTCCCGATGCGCATCCGACCTGTTCGTGTCACGGTGCTGGCGGTGTCCGTCGTGGCCCTGATGGCGCTCGTCGGCTGTGGGGGATCGGGTGGATCGGGGTCGTCGAAGACGGGCGCCCGCACGAGCCCCTCGACCGCCGTCGGCGCTTCGATCGTCAACGTCTGGAAGGGTCCGGCCGCCGACCTCACCCGTCTGCCCATCGGGACGTCGCGGGTCTCCACCACGGCGCCGGCCGTCGGGGGGCTCTACGCCTGCGACGCCGGCAATCCCAACGGTGGGGGCGCCCAGGCCGCCGGGCCGTGGCTCGACGAGGCGGCGGGCACCTGGGACGCCACGAAGAAGCTCGCGGTGCAGGGCAGCGTCGACTGGCCGTCGGCGCACAACGAGGAGGAGGAGAACGGCGACACGCGGTCGTTCTCCAGCAACGGACTGCCGTTCGACGCGACCACGGGCGTGTTCCCGATCGCCTCGACCGACCCCGCCTACGCCTACGACCGCAACCCGAATCGCATCGGCGAGACCACCATCGCCCTCGCGCTGCCGCTCACGCCGACCCCGGCCGCCGCGCCGGTGTGTCTGGGCAAGGCCCTCGTCGGATACCTGAGGAACGGCGTCGTGCTCTTCGCGTCGATCGACGAGGGCAACCGCGACGCGGTGGCCTACGAGGTCCAGGACCACTGCGACGGTCATCCGCAGCAGTCGGGCACCTACCACTACCACGACGTCCCGCGGTGCGTCCTGCGCTCCGCGAAGGGGCCGTCGACGGTCGTCGGGTTCGCGCTCGACGGCTACCCGATCGTGGTCGAACGGGACCAGGCCGGAACGCTTCCGACCGACGCCGACCTCGACGAGTGTCACGGTCGGACGTCCCCCATCGTGCTCGAGGGAGCGGTCGTGACCACGTACCACTACTCGGCGACCAGCGAGTTCCCGTACTTCATCGGCTGCTACCACGGCGTCGTCCCC
>JAFMJM010000093.1 GCA_017853455.1 Acidimicrobiia bacterium
AGACGAAGGTGAACCTGGCGGTGGCGATGGTGCGGAGTGATCCGACCCGGGTCGAGCTCGAGGTGCTCATCGACGAAGTGCTCGACGCCGGGCCCGACCCCGACGTGCTCGATCCCGTGATGGTCGCGCTGCACGCCGTGTCGGTCGAGGTGATGCTCGCCCAGGGGCTGCACGACGAGGCCCTGGCCATGATCGACGCCGTGATCGAGTCGACCGGGACGTTGTTCGGTGCAGCAGCCCCGCAGACCCTCGACGCCGAGCGGACTCGGGCCCAGGTGCTGGTGGCCGCCGGGGCACGCCCCGAAGCCATCGCGTCGCTGACCGGTGCGCTCGAGCGTGCCGAGGCGGCCGGCACCGCCGACACCTTGGCGGGACTGAACTGCCGAGCCGACCTGGTCGACCTCCTCGTGTGCCGGCTGACCACGGTGCACGCCCACCACCGGGATGCGTTCGACGACGTGGTCGCCGACCTTCGGCGCCACCAGGAACGGCTCGCCGCCGGCGCCGCTCGGCTCGAGCCACTCCACCACGTGCGGTGTGTGAGTGACGACACCGCCGACCTGCTCTGGGCCCTCGACGACGGCGCCTGGGACCGGGAGGACGAGGAAGACTTGGGTGACGACGAGGGCCCGGCAGCTAGCGCCTGACGTCCCAGGCGGATGGGACGATCTGCTCATGAGTTGCGACGAGCAGGCCCATCTGGCGCCCGTCGGGGTGGCTGAGCGGCTCCGGTTCGAGCACGCCCTGGCCGCACTCATCGAGGCCGGGCGGACGTCTCGCCCGGAGGTACCGGTCGTGGGTGGGGGCGACATCGTCTCGGAGGCCGAGTTCATCGCCGCGCAGGACGCCGAAGAGATCCGCCGGGTCGTGTCCAACGGGAACGACCCCGACCAGGTCGAAGCGCGCGGAAGCGAGGCCTTGGCGCTCCTGCTGACCGACGATCAGATCGACAACCGCCCGCCGCGGACCGAGGAGTACCGCACTCTGCTCGTCCGGTACCTCAAGGCCATCGAGCGAGCCGCTCCGTGGCAGTTCGACGAGTTGCAGGCGGCAGATGTGCGGAACCTGGTGGACGACGTCGCCGACGAGGTGGCTCGGATGGCTGCCCTGACGGTGCCGTCGGACGACCTCGTCGTTGACGATGACTGGGACGATGATGACGACGATCTGGATGGCGATGACGATGACGACCGAAACGAAGAAGACGACGACCTCGACGGCGACGAGGAGGGCGATTACGACGTCGACCTCGACGACCTCCGGTCCGTGATGGGCGTCACGTCGACCGCACCCACCGTCCCGACCGCACCCACCGTCCCGACCGCATTCGCAGTGCCGATCGAACCCCAGGTGTGGTACCCCCGCCGCCGATTCAGCGGCGGGTGACGACCACCACCGAGTCGCCGCCCCGCAGCCGTACCGGCGACGACCTGGGCGGGTTGATCACCACGCCGTCGCCGAGGTCGGTCACGCCGGCGGGCACCTGCGACGACCGGTAGCCGATCACGAGGTCGCCGGCGGCGAGGCCGAGGCGCACCAGATCGCCGAACGTGTTCGGGGTCGAGCCGTCGGCGGCGACGTGGGGCGGCCGCATGTTGACCGACGCCCCCTCGGCGCCGAGCAGGTCGTCGAACACCACGTCGAGGTGGGGATTCTCGGCGAACTGGGCGATGACCAGACCGGTCAGGCGGTCGCTGACGATGAAGTCGTCGGCACCCGACGCCCGGGCGAGCGGCACGTCGCGCGGGTCGAGCAGCTCGGTGACCAGCGTCGGGAAGGTCTGGGCCCCGTAGGTCTGGATGGCGTGGCGCAGCTGCAGGAGCGACAGCAGGATCTCGGCGTCGGCCTCGGCGGGAGACAAGCGGTCGCGGTACGCGAGGAGCAGCACGTGGTCGGGTTCCTGGTCGGCCCACAGCTCGAGCACCCGGTCGGTGTCGTGGTGGCTGACCTCGGTGGTGGTGATCCGGAGCCGCTGGAGGTGGGCGAAGTCAGCCGCCGTCGGGAGGTCGCAGTGGCGGGGGTCGGCGGCGATGCGCACCGTCGATCCCGCGGCGACGTATCGGTCGAGCTCCTCGAGGATCACCTCACCTGACCGGCTCCAGCCGGAGAACAGGAAGTGCTCCAGGGGTCGGGTGCCAGAGCCGGAGTCGGGAGCGAGCGCAGGGAGCGTGGTCTCGTCGTTGACGGCGGTGAGCAGGAAGGTCGAGTCGTCCTCGGCGATGCCGATCAACTCGTCGCCGGACTGGAGCACGAGGTCCATCGCCGGAGCGAGCTCGATCGACCGGTCGGCGAATCGCACGCCGATCAGGGCCACGTGTTCGAACGACAGCACCGCCTGCGCGAACGTGTGGCCGGCCAGTTCGGGTACCTCACGGAAGTAGATCTCGGATCCGGTGAAGTCGAGCAGCTCCTGGTAGACGGTGCTGAGCCCCTGCTGCCGGCACGCCTGCGCCGCCAACCGCCCGACGATCTGGTCGCTGACCACCGTGGTGACCTGACCGCTGGTGACCCGCTGGAGCGCCTCCGCGCTGCGCGGGTCGTGGCACTGGACGACGATGCGGGTGTCGACGAGGTCGGGGTCGAAGCTCATCAGGGCCAGGACCGACCGGATGGAGAACGCGTCGCTGGTCGCATGGTCGTCGGCCAGGATGATGACCGACTTGCTGCCCGCAGGGTTGACGAGGGCCAGATCGCCGACGTTGGATCCGTCGCCGGTGCGGGTGACGATCCGGGTGGTCTTCGGATCGGGGATTCGAAGCCGGATCTCGGAGTCGACGGTGACGGTGTCTTCGCGGCTCAGGATGACGACACAACCCCGCTTCTCGCTGAGGTTGGCCTCGACGAGCTCCTCGACGATCGCGGTGAGGAACACCGTGTGTCCGATGATCAGCGTGTGGCCGTTCTCGGCGACGACGCCGCGGCCCTCTTGGAGCGACGAAAGCTTGCGGTCGAGTCCGTTGGCGATCAGACCGATCAGCGTCGAGACGAAGAAGATGCCCCCGAGGGTGACCATCAGCGACACCAGGCGGAAATCCCACCCGGTGTCGGACCCCATGGTGCCGGGGTCGAGGGTGCGGAGCAGCTCGGCCCAGAACCCCTCCACGAAGCTGCCGTGATGGTTGCCGTTGATCGGGGTGTGCAGGATCGCGATGGTGATCGCCGCGAAGAGGACGAGCGCGAGAGTGACGATTCCGAGCCACACCATGACCGGGGCCGTGCCCCGGGCGAACGACTCGTCGCGGCGGTAGCGCAGCCGGGTGCGGAGGTCGAAGGTCTCGCGCGCGGCGCGGTGGTCGGTCGGTCGAGCGACGTCGTGGCGGCTGCGGCGGATGTGGCCGCTCGCTCTGCCCCGGTCGTTGCCGGTCGATCGGGCACCCGACCCGGGGTCGGGGGAGGTGGAAGTGGGCACGGCCGGAGCCTAGGCCCGGGGCCGGAACCGCCGCCGGTCCGGTGGGCCGGGCAGGGCAGGGGCGCCGTCGGGGTGCCGCCCGGCCGTGTCCCACCCGGTGGGGAGGATTCCCCCAGCACTCCGGGGAGGATCACCATGGCCCACGACACCTCGAACCTCGACCGCCTGCTCGTGTGGCGCGGCCGGACGAGCCGGCGCACCTACTGGCTGTCGGTGCTCGGCGGATTCGTCGCGTTCGTCGTGGCGGCGGCGATCCACCCGGTGGCGGGGAGCGTGGTGCTGGCGCTGCTCGCGGTCCCCGCCCTGGTGCTCAGTGTGCGCCGGCTGCACGACGCCGGGATGCGCGGGTGGTACCTGCTGTGGGGGTTCGTGCCCTACGTCGGGGTGGTGGTCAACGTGGTCTTCCTGTCACTCAAGGGCATGGCGCGCACCAACAACTTCGGCCCGCCGCCGGGACGCCGGACGTCGGCGCAGCCGGTGGCGCCCACCCCGTCGGTGCCGCACCGGCCCACGCCCGCACCGGCGGCTTCGGCCCCCTCGACCGCTCGTCCGACCACCCGCCCGACGTCGGGCCCGACCGTGCCCGCTCCCTCGCTCGCGCAGCTGCGGGCGGTGATCTCGGCACGCCCGAACCCGCCGTCGGTCCGCTCGTTCGACCGCACCCAGGTACCGCAGGCACCCCCCAGCCTCGCCGCGCTGCGCGACGAGTACGAGCGTCACCGCGGCGCACGTTGAGCGCCTCCCACCGGGTGTCGGCCCCACCCCCGGGCCGTGTCCCACCCCGTTGATTGGATGTCCGCATGACCGACCGACCGAACCACCACGACCCCAGTCCGCACCCGACCACCGTCCTCACCGACCCCGCAACCACCAACACCGGAGGAAGAACCATGACCGAGCGAGTCGACCTCAACGCCCTGCGTGACCGGCTCATCAACAACCAGGCTGCGGGCACCGCCCGTCCGGCCGCGGCGTCCGACAAGGTCTTCGTCGACCCCGACGGCCGGATCGTCCTCGGCGGCACCCCCGAGGCCGGCGCCGGCGACCGCACCCTGTCCGAAGTCCCCCAGACCACCTTCGCGGCCTGATGGCGCACTACGGAGCGGTCGAGCAGGACCGTGCGTACGCCCGGACGTCGATGCCCCTCGCGCGTGAGGTGACGGTCGGCAACACCACCGGCTTCGCGTACGAGTTCGACTGCGAGTACGGCACGCACTACGTGATGTTCGCCTGGTTCGACGGCCTGCGGTACAAGGTCAAGCTCGTCCAGCCCGAGCTCGAGCGCGGCGCCACCGGCCACGCGACCCACCTGTACGCCGACGGCACGCTGTGCCTCGATCCGTCGGGGCTCGGGCTGCCGTCGCTCGCCGACGCGTACGCGAAGTCGGTGATCTGGGCCACCGGGCACTCGATCTTCCGTCAGACCGGCACCTTCCTCCTCAACGTGACGAACGTCTGATGCGCATGAACCGACTGCTCCCCCGGAGGGCACCCGCCATGACCGAGCCGCTGCCCCTGTTCGACTCCGGCTACTCGATCCTCGACCTCGCGCTCGAGGAGATCGTCGACACCGTCGGGCAGTTCCAGGCCGAGACCGGTGGTGCGCTGCTCGGTGCGTACGCCCAGTCGCTCGTCACCGGTTTCGTGTTCGATCCCGAGGCGACCACGACCGGCGCGTCCTACGTGCCGTCGGCCGGCCTCACCGACGCCGTGCAGCGTCGCGAGCTGGCCGACGGCCTGCAGTTCAAGGGCGTCGTCCACTCGCACCCCGGGGCGATGGCCAACCCGTCGGGCCCCGACCTCCACTCGTTCGGAGTGGGGCTCGCCGCCAACCGTGAGCTCGGTCGCTACCTCGCACCGATCGTCACGTTCGTCGAGCCGGGCCCGGCCGACAACCGGATCAGCTTCGACGACGTGCACGTCAACTTCCACGTGGCCGTCCTGACGGCCGCCGGTGAGGTGGTCGTGCGGCCGTGCCGACCGCGGGTGCTGTGGTTCGCCCGCGACTGCCGTCGCCTGGCCGCTCAGCTGGGCCGCCGCGAGGTGCGCTTCTCCACCGAACCGCTCGGCGACCACTACGTGGCGTCGGCCGAGATCCGCTGCAGCCGCCACCACACCCTCACGCTCGCCGTGCCGGCCGCCTACCCGGCGGTCGCACCGTTGGCGCTGTTCCACGACGCCCGCACCGACACCACCGAGCAGCTCGACCTGCGGTGGCCACTCACCGTCGACCCCGACGACCGACTGTTCCACGCCCTCGCCGACCGCGACCTGGCGCCGGGAACGGCGCCGAACGCCCTCATGTTCGGACGTAACGGTCGCCCGCTCACGCCCCGCCACGAGCTCGGCACCCGGCTCGGGCTCGAGCCGGTGCTGGCCGGTCCCGACTTCTTCCGGCGCGGCGCCGAGGTCCGCGAAGGGCTGCTCGCCCGCTCCAAGGGCCTGCTCACCGACCGGCTCCGCCGGGCGCACGTGCTGGTGGCCGGGTGCGGGTCGGTCGGCAGCTACGTGGCCGAGCAGTTCGTGCGCGCCGGGGTGGGGCACGTCACGCTCCTCGACCCCGACGACGTGTCGGCCGCCAACCTGTCGCGCGCCAACTTCACCGCCGCCGACGTCGGCCGCCTCAAGGTCGACGCCCTCGCCGAGCGGCTGCTCACGATCAACCCGACCCTCGACGTGACGCTCGAGCCGTCGGATCTCCGTGCGCTCGACGCCGACGCCCTGCGGGCCCTGTTCACTGACCTCGACCTGGTCGTGAGTGCCCTCGACGACCGGCGGGCGCAGCTGGTGATCAACCAGTGGGCGTACTTCCACGACGTGCCCGCGGTGTACCTCGGGCTGTTCGCCGGGGCGAAGGCGGGCGAGGCCTGCGTGGTGCGTCCGCCCCACGCCTGCTTCGCCTGCGCGACGCGCTTTCGCACCCTGCTCGACCGGGCCGACCAGGGCACCACCGACTACGGCACCGGCCGGCTCACCGCCGAGATCGCCCTCGCCGCCGACATCCACTCGGTGTCGGCCGTGGGGGTGCGCCTCGGCCTGTCGTGCCTGATGCACGACAGCGGCACGCCGCTCGCCGGCTACGCCGACACCGCCGCCGCCGAGCACTCCTACGCCCTCTTCGCGGTGTCCGACGACGTGCCGATCGTGCGCGAGGTGGTGGGTGATGCGCCCGCCCAGTACTCCCACCGGTCGATCTGGCTCACCGCCACCCCCGACGACACGTGCAACGTGTGCGGCGAGCGCCGCGACGAGCCGGGGGTGGTCGTCACCCCCACGGCCGACGACCTGCGGGCACTGCTGACCCTGACCGCCGACGAGCCGACGCCCGTTGCCTCGGTCGAGCCCGTGGCGTGGGCTGCCGACGAGCCCACGGCCGACCCGGCCACCGGGGCCTCGTCCGACGACGTCGAGCCGCCCGTCGACGAAGCCGGGACCGGTGAGCGCGCCGGTGCGCCCGAGCCGGTGGAAGCCGGGATCGGGGGCGTCGATGCCTGACCTGCCCCGCAGCCTCGGGGTCGACCAGCTCGACCAGATCGTCGAGCGCAGCACCGAGTGCTCCGTGATCCTGGTGTGCGACCCCACCGAGGCCGGCGCGCTCGAGCACGCCGCCCGCCTCACCGATCACCTGTTGCCGCAGCTCCCCGATCACCGGCCGTTCGACGTGGTGGCCGTCCACGGCGACCTGGCGCCGCTCTACGAGCAGGCGACCCTCGGGCTCCACGAGCCGGGCATCGCCGGGATGGTCGACGGCCGGATCGACCTCAACCTGCCGCTCGACGCCGACGACCAGTCGGTGAAGGCCCTCATGGCGGCGTACGGCGCCACCGACGACGTGGCCGGCGTGTCGAGCGCGGCGGCCGTCGCCCTGCGTGAGTCACCGGTGCGCTACCTCGACCGTGACCCGGCCAACGGGTTCGCTCCGTGGGTGACGGCGACCCTCCGCACCAGCTACGAGACCATGCGGGTCGTCAACCGCTGGCGCGGTCGCGGGATCGTGGCCGACGTGCGCCCCGTCTGGATCGGCAACCAGAGCGAGCACATCGGGGCGATGATCGTGACGGCCAGCTCCGACCCGATCCGCCTCGACTACCACTTCGTGGAGATCACCGCCGATGGCGCCCTCCTGTGGGGCCGGCCGTTTCCCGGGTCGGTGGTGCACGGTGGCGGTGTCCGCGAGTACGACGTGGGCATCCCGAACGGGATGGTCGCCGCCCACACCCGCTTCGCCGAGTTCACCGTCCTCGACGGCGGCCACGACATGGTGAAGTTCAAGACCTACGCCGAAGACGACACCAGCGGTGCCGTGCTCGAAGCGATCCGGCGCTGCCGCGACGGCGAGCTCGAGGGCCTCTCGCGCGCGATCTCCGAGCGGCGTCACGACGCGTGGCGCCGTCGCGATGCCGACGTGGCGACCACGCCGACCGACGACGGGGCCGCCGATCCGGCGGCGACCGACGCGGTCGAACCCGATCCCGACGACCCGGCAGCGCGCGCCGCGGCGGTCACGGAAGCCATGGCCGAGCTCGACGCCCTGGTCGGGCTCGACGGGGTCAAGGCCGAGCTCCAGTCGTTCGCCAACCTCGCCCAGGTGATGGCGTGGCGTCGCGACGACGGCGCCCGGGCGTCCGACGTGTCGCGGCACTTCGTGTTCACCGGCAACCCCGGCACCGGCAAGACGACCGTCGCCCGGATCGTGGGCAAGCTCCTCTACGGCTACGGGCTGCTGGCCCGCGGGCACGTGGTCGAGGCCCACCGCGCCGACCTCGTGGGCTTCTACATGGGCCAGACCGCCACGACCACCACCGAGACGTTCACCGAGGCGCTCGGGGGCGTGCTGTTCATCGACGAGGCGTACACCCTCACCGACCCGGGCGAGACCCACGGCTCGGGGGACTACGGCGCCGAGGCGATCGCCACGCTGCTCGCCCTCATGGAGAACCACCGCGACGAGGTGTCGGTGGTGGTCGCCGGGTACCCGGGCAAGATGCAGCGGTTCGTGAAGTCGAACCCGGGGCTCGAGAGCCGCTTCACCCGCACGCTGCGCTTCGCCGACTACTCGCCCGACGAGCTCGCCGAGATCTTCCGGCGCCTCGCCGACGAGCAGGACTTCGTGCTCGACGACGGTGTGATCGAGGCGGTCACCCGGTGGTACCGCGATGCCCGCACCGCCGAGAACTTCGCCAACGCCCGTGACGTGCGCCGACTGTTCGAACAGGCGCTGGTGCGCCAGGCCAACCGCGTCGCCCGCGCCCGGGCCGCCCTCGACGCCGACACCGGCGCCGAG
>JAFMJM010000094.1 GCA_017853455.1 Acidimicrobiia bacterium
GAGCGGTTCACGCTCAGGTGCAGACGGTGGAGGAGCCCGGAGCCGCCGAGGGGGAGGAGCTTCCGGACCCGGGCGTTTCGGCGCAGACGGGTGAACGTCGGGGAGGCGTAGGTCCGCGCCAGGAGGTGGTCGAGGGCGGTGGCGGAACGGGGGTGGTCGAGCCCGGTGCTCATCGGACGGTCGCCCCCAGTGCGGTGTCCACGACGGATCGGGCCGTGTCGGGCAGGGGAGCCCGGAGCGTCTCGGCGACGACCGCGAGCGCCGAGCCGACCCGGCTGGCGGTGACGTCGGCGTCGATCATCGCGGCAGCCAGATCGGCGACGCGAACCAGGAGCGCGTCGACGGCGTCGGCGTCGAGGGCGTGGTGGTGGGTGGTCAGGTCGACGGCGGCGAGGGCCTGGACGACGTCGGTGCCGTAGCCGGCCGCCCGGGGAGCCTCGCCGACCGGACACCCGAGCGGTGCCTCGACCGTCGCGGCCGACCCGGAGTGGGCCGCGACGCGTTGCGCGAGCTCGAAGGCGGCCGATCCGCCGAGCAGCACGCAGAGCCCGCCCGCCCGTTCCAGGACGCTGCGGCGGAACGCGCACTGCACGACGGGCCCGACGAGAGCCAGGTCGAGCGGCGTCGGCGCGGCGACGACCAGGCCGGCGTCGGGCCGGGCAGCCCGGGCCGCGTCGAGTCGACGGAACGCGTCGGGCGCCACCGTCCAGCCGGGGTCGACGACGTGGACCCATCGGCCGCGCGCGGCGGTGATCCCGAGGTTCACGACCGACGGTCGCGGCGGTTGGAACGGGGTGCCCACGACCCGGACCCGGTGCGGGCCGGCTGCCCGAGCGACCTCGGCGAGGTCGTCCGGGAGTGGGGCGAGGTCGGGGTCACCCGTGGTGACGACCACCACCTCCGACGCGGGGGAGTCGGCGAGGGCGGCGAGCACGTCCGCGACCCGCCAGCCGTTGGCGGCGTCGGCGACCACGACGACGGACCACTCGGGACGGTCGCCGTCGTCGGTGACTCTGGGAACGGCCGGGACGAACACGCCCTCGGGCGTCACCGGAACCCGGGTGGCGGCGTCCGTCGTCCGGCAGATTCCGAGGCGCACGAGCTGCTCGGTGCCGGTGTAGCGGACCGAGTGCCCGGGGTCGAAGAAGTCGGGATCGGGGTGCTCGGCGAGGCGGTCGGCGGTGTGCCGGTGGATGCGGGCGGCGCCGGCGTGCTCACCCCGCTCGGCCTCGGTGGTCATCGCCGCGGCGAAGGCGTGCCCGTACTTCACGTGCAGCAGCCCGCCCCGTCCGCCGATCTCGGCGGTGGGCCGATCGCACCAGTGGTTGCCGCTCCAGACCCGTTCGCCGGGCCGCGCCCGCTTCAGCGGAACCTTGTCGAGGATGTGCCCACCGAGGCCACCGCCGAAGATCCGCGAGCGCACGCCGCCCCAGTAGTTGGTGGTGTTGTGGCGGGGCCCGGCGAACGGCACGCGGGTCCGGTACCAGTCGCCGTCGAACCACGGGAACACCTCGAGCGGGTCCTGGCCGGGCGCGCACACGTGCTGAGACTGCGGACCCCGTCCGTAGAGGTCGACCATGATCGCCCGGTACGCCGTGACGCCCGCCCGGTCGAGTGCGGCCGTGAGGTCGCGCAGCGGCCGGTGCTCCGAGCCGGGGAACACGAACAGCTCGTCGGCGTCGAGGATCAGCGACCACTGGTCGGTGAGGTACCGACGCGCCATCAGGTCCCACCAGACGGCGCCACAGTTGGCCGCCCGGTACGACCCGGCCGTTCGCCACAGGACGACGTCGTCGCAGTCGGCGAGCAGCTCCGCCGAGCCGTCGGTGGAGTCGTTGTCGACGACGAGGAACCGGTCGACGCCGAGCCGACGGTGATGGCGGAGGAACCACTCGAGGCGCGGCTGTTCGTCGCGCAGCCCGACCAGCGCCACGATCTCGTCGGGCCCGATCACCGTCTCCGTTCGCGCGACCGGGTCGACGCCGTACGCGGCGAAGGCGGCGTCGAGCCCGCCGAGCGCGACGAGGGCGTCGATGCGACGCGTGTGCACCGCCTCGGCGTGGTCGTGGGTGCCGTGGTCGGGGGAGACGGTGAGCCACGCGGCGCAGCGCCGCTCGACCGCTGCGAGGTCACCGGTGGCGGTGACGAGGTCGAGGGCCTCGTCGATGACCTCGGGGTCCCAGGGCCGCTGGCCCAGGTACTCGTCGTAGTGCCCGAGGGCCCGGTCGGTCTTTCCGAGCCGGGCCAGGGCCCGGGCGAGGCCGAGGGCCTGCTCGGCGGCGGGGGTGGGGGTCGTCACGGTGCTCCATCCCACACCGCGTCGAGCGCGGCGGCGAATCGGGCGGGCGCCAGGGCGGCCCGCCGGTCCCGCAGGTGCTCGTGGGCGGCCCGGACCCGACCCGCGTCACCGAGGAGATCGGCACCGTCGGCGGGCCGCTCGACGTGGAGCGGGTACCCGGGACCGAGCACCTCGACCACGCCCGGGAGGGCCGGCACCGCGATCGGGACCGCCCGCCCGAGGCACGTGAGCACGACCGGGTCGGCGTTGGCGTCGATCAGGTCGGCGATCACCACGGCGTCGGCGATCAGGGAGTGGAGCCGCGCGGGTGGCACGCCACCGAGGTCGGTGGTGGCGCGCAGCGGCGCTGGGTCGACGGGCCAGCCGTCGTGGCGGCGTTGGACCCGGGCGAGGACGGCGGCGATCCGCTCCGACCGGTCGTCCCAGCAGCGGACCTTGCCGACACCGGGGGCCACGGTCAGGTCGCAGACGGTCGCGAGCCGGGTCATCCACCACCCGGGTTGCACCATCGTGGGCGCGGCGGCGAACCGCTCGGGGTCGAAGGCGATCGGGTGCTCGACCACCGGGGGGGTCACGACCGTCACCGGAACGCCGGTGCGCTCGCGGAGGAAGTGGGCGGCCGCGGTGGTGAAGGTGACGAGGCCCCGACACCGGTCGAGTGCGGCCCGGAAGCCCGGACGGTCGACGAGCGCCGTGAGCGCGAACTCCCGGTAGGGCGGTAGGTGGTCGGGCGCGGTGACGGTTCCGTGGACGAGCCCGACCCAGGGGCCGTCCGGCGGCGCGACCCGGGCCCACGGGCCGAACGCGGCGTCGACCGACGGCACGACCGTCACACCGGCGGGCGCCGGGAGACCCATGGGATCGAGGTCGGGCGGCGGGGGCGGCCCGGCGACGGTGCGCGCGACCAGGTCGAGGTCCTCGGGGCGACGCGCGCACGCTTCCGCGAGCGCGCGGTCAGCGGCCCCGGCGTCGCCGCGTCCGTCGTGCACCTCGGCGAGGCGGAGCAGCGGCGCGACCGTCGTCGGCGCGACGGTGGCGGCCCGCTCCAGCAACGCGACCGCCCGGTCGACGTCGCCGGCCGACCAGCGGTCGGTCGCGTGGGCCGTCAGTGCCTCGGCGCGGGCGTCGCGCAACGTCGGGTCGGCGACCGGCCCCATGATCCCGAGTTCGACGAGCTGCGCGGTCCCGTCGTAGCGGATCGACTCCGTCGGGGAGAACGCCGTCAGGTCGGGATCGAGTGCCAGGGCCTCGGCGTAGCGGTGGTACTCGTCGCCGGGGTGGCGTTGCCCGCGCGCGAGCTCGTCCCAGGCGAAGTCGGCGAGGGCCGCAGTGAGCTTGAAGTGCAGCACCGCCCCGCGCTCGGCGCCGAGGGGCAGATCGGTCCAGTGCTGGCCCCCGACGAGGTGGAGGCCGGGGCCGGCGTGCACCAGCGCCACCTTCGACAGGCAGTACTCCCAGGCGTCGCCGCCGAAGAGGCGCCGCCGGACCCCACCGAACACGCCGACCTGGTTCTGGTACGGGCCGGAGTCGCGCACCTCGAGGTGGCGCCACCGGCGATCGAACCAGTGCGCGACCGCGAGCGGTGACCGGTCGGTGGGCAGGAAGGTGGCGGCGAGGGGTGCCTGCGCGTAGAGGTCGAGCAGCACAGCGCTGTACGCACGGGCCTCCTCCCCGCGCAAGTGCGCACAGAGGTCGGTGACCGGGCGGTCCTCCGATCCCGGGTACACGAAGAGCTCGTCGCTGTCGACGATCACGGTCCAGTGGCCCACTCCGTGCTCGCCGAGCAGCACCTCGAAGAACGCCGCGCCGTAGCGCGCCGAGCGGAAGTCGAGGTCCGACGTCCAGACGTGCA
This sequence comes from Acidimicrobiia bacterium, assembly GCA_017853455.1. Lineage (GTDB taxonomy): Bacteria > Actinomycetota > Acidimicrobiia > IMCC26256 > PALSA-555 > CAIUKV01. The sequence continues at coordinate 4,152 of JAFMJM010000094.1, forward strand.
CGTCGGGCTGGGCGAGCAACGCGTCGGTCGTGCCGTCGGTCGAGCCGTGGTCGACGACGAGGAACCGATCCACGCCGAGGGCCCGATGGTGGTCGAGCCACGGGCCGACGCGACCGACCTCGTTGCGCACGATGGTGCAGGCGAGCACGGCGTCGGGCGCGGGGTCGATCGGCCGCGGGTCGAGGCGCCGGAGCGACCGGGCGACCTCGGCGGTGCTCACGGTGCGAGCAGACCCTCGACGAGGGCGGGCACGGCCGCGGTGTCGGGACCGAGGCGGAGCTCGAAGCAGGGCACCGACCGCACGAGATCTCCCATGGCCCGCAGTGCGCCTCCCCCGGCGCCGGGGAGCTGGAGCAAGGTGGTGGGGCCGAGCGCGCGCAGCGCAGCGGCCGGGGCCAGGGGCACGAGCGCCGACGGGGCGTCGAGGGAGACCCGCGGCACCACCACCGCCCGGACCGGGAACGCCGTGACGATCCGGTCGGCGAAGTCGCGGCGGACGTCGATCACCACCTTCTCCGCCCCCGTCCGGTGGGGGTTGGTCACGGCGGACTCGAATGCGGGAACCCGGGCCAGGTCGGCCGGTCCGTCGAGCTTCGCCACGGCGTAGAGCGAGTGGGCGGTCGGAGGACCATCGGTGGAGATGAGGCAGTAGTCGTCGGCGAGGTGCCCGAGTCCGGCCGCGAGGCACAGCAGCGCGGTCGACGACTTGCCCGATCCGCCGGGACCGGCGAGCAGGACGCCGCCGCCGGGTCGGCCGACCGCCGCGGCGTGGACGCTCTGGAGGCCCCGGTCGGCGAGGGCCCACCCGAAGAGTGACCGGAGCGGTGCGGCCCGTTCGTGGGTGGGCACGGCGGTGGCGTCGTCGGTCCACCAGACCCCGACCCCGCGGTCGCGGTCGAAGGTGCTGAGGATCCCCGACCACGGCTCGAACGCGGTCGGGGAGCGTTCGTTGCTGATGCCGCGCACCTCGTGCCGGGGGGTGAGCCACGCGTGCCAGTCGTGGTCGATGCGGTCGAGCAGGAGCCCGACGAGCGGCGACACCGGCTCACCCGACGACACGGCGTCGACGCAGTGGATCGTGACGTCGTCGGTGGTCGGCGCGGCATCGTCGCGGACGTGCTCGAGACAGGGTCCGAGCACGGCGGCGAGCGTCGGCCCGACGAAGCGGATCCGCACGGTGACGTCGTCGAAGCGGTAACGCCGGTCTTCCACGCCGGCGGCCGCCCCGGCGCGGGCGGCGCCGGCGAGCATCAGGTCGACGACGGCGGTGGGCTCGCGGAGCTCAGACCCCGGGGGCAGCATGGGGCCAGCCGCGGTCGTCGACCTCGTGGACGGGGTCGAGCAGGAGCAGGCTCTGCATGTCGTCGAACGCCACGACGTCGACGGCGGCGAAGGGGGCGGGATCGCTGACGGGGGCGAGGAGGCCACGCACCGGGCCGAGGTCGACCGTCTCGTCGGCGGGTCCGTCGGCCGGGACGAGGAGGCCCTTGCCGGTGAAGGCGGCGACGAGGGCCGCGACGTACTCCTCGATCTCGCCGTCGTCGACGTAGCGACCGCGGAGGGCCGCGGTCGTCTCGGCGACGCTGACGCCGGCGGCGAGGAGGCGCCAGGCGTCGCAGCCCGCACCCTCGGTGGTGTAGTACGAGCCGGTCTCGAGGTCGACGATCACGACCTCGTCGTCGACGACGTCGGCCGCCACCCGCCGGGAGGGCACGTCGAACCGGGCTCCGCCGTCGGGGCCGTTCCCCGCTGCTGCCGTCCCCGTGTCGTGCTCGCCGTTCACCGGTGGTGCTCCCCGTCGATGGATCGTGATGGCGGAGATTATCGGGCGGGCGCGTCGGGGAGGCGTCCCCGGCGGCAGTCGATCACCCGGCGCATCGCCCGGGCGTAGGTTTCGGGCGCGCTGGCGTGCGTCCGGCCCAGGTTGCCGAGGTGGTGGCGGCGGCGGAGCACGACCTCCGGAACGGTCACGACCCCGAGGTCGGCGTCGAGGATCCGGGCGTACCAGTCGACGAACGCGGTGCCGTCCCGGCGTTCCGGGAACGGGCCGGTGAGCTCGAACGTCGTCCGGAACGTGACGAGTGTGCCGTTGATGGTTCCGGGAACGGGTCGGTCGCCGTCGGTCGGGACGGGCACGCGGCCGGGTTCGATCTCGGGGCTGACGAACTGCACGACGTGCCCGAAGACCGCCACCGGTGCCGGGTCCGCCCGAAGCGCGGCGACCTGGACCTCGACCTTGTGGGGCGTCCAGAGGTCGTCGTGGTCGAGGAAGGCCAGGACCTCTCCCGACGCAGCGGCGATGCCACGGTTGCGGGCGGCGCTCTCACCCCGGTTCTCCTGGTGCACGACCCGGATCCGGTCCCCGAAGCGGGCCAGCACCTCGGTGGAGTCGTCGGTGGAGCCGTCGTCGACGACGACGATCTCGTCGACCGGGTGGGTCTGGGCCATGACGCTCTCGATCGCCTCGGCGACGTAGTTGGCACCGTTGAAGACGGGGATGATCGCGGAGACGGTGGGACGTGTCGGCACGCCACCATCCTCCCAGCCCGGCACCGCCGATACGCTGCTCCGACGACGGGATCGAGGAGGTCGACCGTGGGAATCGCCGAGGACGCCCTGGTCTTCACCGACCCCCGGGCCTACGCCGACGAGCCCCGCTTCCACGCGGCGTGTCGGCGGCTCCGGGCCGAGGCCCCCGTCGTGCGGGTCGACGCCCCGAACTACGACCCCTTCTACGCGGTCACCCGTCACGAGGACGTGATGGAGGTGGAGTGCCACCCGGAGCGGTGGATCAATGCTCCCCGCCCGGCCCTCGGGCCCCGGCGCGGCGACGCCGTCGACCCGGCCGACGTGCCGGTGCGCACCCTCGTCCAGATGGACGGCCCCGACCACCTCATGTACCGGCACGTGAGTGCCGACTGGTTCAAGCCGCGCAACATCTCCCGGTTGGCCGACCGCGCCGCCGAGCTGTCGAAGCGCTCGGTCGACCACATGGCGGCACTCGGCGGCCGCTGCGACTTCTTCGCCGAGGTCGCCATGAACTACCCGCTCGCCATGATCCTGTCGCTGCTGGGCCTCCCCGAGGACGACTTCCCGCGCATGCTGAAGCTCACCCAGGAGCTGTTCGGCAACGCCGACCCGGACATGGCCCGCGAGGGGGCCGACAACGCCTTCCTCGAGACGATGATGGACTTCTTCGCCTACTTCCAGGGCGTGGTCGACGACCGACAGGCGAATCCGGTCGACGACCTGGCGTCACGGATCGCGAACGCGGAGGTGGACGGCGCTCCGATCGGGCTGATGGAGACGATCGGCTACTACGTCATCATCGCCACCGCCGGGCACGACACCACGAGCGCCGCCATCGCCGGTGGGATGCACGCCCTGCTCCAGCACCCCGAGCAGCTCGCCCGCCTGCAGGCCGACCCGGGTCTCGTCCCGACCGCCGTCGACGAGATGATCCGCTGGGTGTCGCCGGTGAAGCAGTTCATGCGGACCGCCACCGAGGACACCGTGCTGCACGACGTGCCGATCGCCGCCGGCGAGGCGGTGCTCCTGTCGTTCCCGTCGGCGAACCGCGACGACGCCGTGTTCACCGACCCCGACACCTTCGACGTGGGGCGCACCCCCAACCGGCACCTCGGGTTCGGGTTCGGTGCGCACTACTGCCTCGGGACCCACCTGGCGAAGCTCGAGATGAAGGCGCTCTACAACGAGTTGATCCCGCGCCTCGTGTCGATCGAGTCCGACGGCGACGCCGAGTACGTGCGCACCCTGTTCGTGGGTGGACCGAAGCGCGTCCCGGTGCGTTACGAGCTGGTCTGATCCGATCCGTCGTCGGCGTGGCGGTGCTCCACCGCGCCGCCGAGGCGGACCCGGAGGGCGTGCACCTCGTGGCGCAGCGCCCGCATCTCCTCGGCGATGTCGTGCTCGATCTCGGCGACCAGGCCCCGGGCTGGTGCGGCCGACGCCCCGTCGGACGCCCCGTCGGCGTTGTCCTCGAGGCGGAACAGTGACGCCAGCGACGCGGCGACGGTCCCGAGCAGGCCGACGCCGACCAGCATGAGCAGGGTGGCGGTCACGCGCCCCACCGTCGACTCGGGGACGAGGTCGCCGTATCCGACGGTGGTGATGGTGACGACCGCCCACCACAGCGAGTCGCCGTAGGTCTTGAACCCGTGCTTGTGGTGCTCGGCGCGCACCACGATCTCGGCGGCGACCATCGTGGCGATGGAGACGTAGAGGAACGGGCGGCCCAGGCGCTTGAGCGTGCGGGCGACCATCGGGGTCTTGAAGCCGATGACCAGCACCCGGGCGAGTCGGGCGAGCCGGAGCAGCGAGACGATCTCACCGCCCCCGACCCCCGGGAGCAGGAACCACGGTGAGGTCAGGAGCACCACCGCGAGGTC
>JAFMJM010000095.1 GCA_017853455.1 Acidimicrobiia bacterium
AGCTCGACTACTTCCGCGAGGTCGACTTCGACGACGTGAAGATCTCGGTGAAGGCCTCGAGCGTGCCGCTCATGATCGAGGCGTACCGCCTGCTGGCAGACACCGTCGACCACCCGCTGCACCTCGGGGTGACCGAAGCCGGTCCGCCCCCGGCCGGGCTGGTGAAGTCGACCGCCGGCATCGGTGCGCTGCTGGCCGAGGGCATCGGCGACACCATCCGGTTCTCGCTCACCGCCGATCCGGTCGAGGAGGCCCGCGCCGGCCGGACGCTCCTCGAGGCCCTCGGTCTGCGGGAGCGCCGCAACGTCGACCTGATCGCCTGCCCGTCGTGCGGCCGGGCCGAGGTCGACGTGATCGAGGTGGCGACCGCCGCCCAGGCCGCGCTCGAGTCGCGCAACATCCCGCTGCAGGTGGCGGTGATGGGATGCATCGTCAACGGACCCGGTGAGGCCCGCGACGCCGATCTGGGCATCGCCGCCGGTCGGGGTCGGGGGCACCTGTTCGTGCGGGGGAAGATCGTGCGGGTCGTCCCCGAGGCCGAGATGGTCGATGCGCTCGTCGCCGAGGCGGAGGCGATCGTGGCCGAGGGCATCGAGGCCCGGCTGGCGGCGGCCGACGCCTCGGCCGAGGACATCGCGCGGGCCGAGCGTGAGCAGCTCGTCGAACTGCGCGGGGCCGACGTCAACCACGCCGCCGAGCGGATCGCCCGCATCCGCGACCTCCACGCCGACTCCGACTGATCAGCGTTTGTTCGTTCGTCGTGCCCCTGGCACGGACGAACGAACAAACGCTCGCAGGGTTGCGGGGTCAGAGGTGGAGGCCGCACTCCGTCTTGGTGCTGCCGGCCCAGCGCCCGGCCCGCGGGTCGTCGCCCTCGGCGACCGGCCGGGTGCACGGCCAGCAACCGATCGAGGCGTACCCGCGGTCGGCGAGCGGGTGGCGGGGGAGGTCGCGCTCGACCTGGTACCGCTCGACCTGCTCGTCGGTCCAGGTGGCGATCGGGTTGACCTTCACGAGGCCGCGACGCAGGTCGTAGGACACGATCGGGGTGTTGGCCCGGGTTGCGCCGTCGGCGCGACGCAGGCCGCTGAGCCAGGCGGTCCGGCCCTCGAGGGCCCGGTTGAGCGGGGCCACCTTGCGCACGGCGCAGCAGCCGTCGGGGTCGGTCAGCCACCCGTCGTCACCGGGGAGCTCGGCGCCGGCGACGACCAGGTCGAGGTCGTAGCGCCGCCGGACCTGCTCGACGTACCAGAGGGTCTCGGCGAAGTGGTAGCCGGTGTCGACGAAGGTGATGCCGAGGGTCGGGGCGACCTGCTGGACGAGGTCGATCATCACGCAGTCCTGGAACGACGCCGCGAGCACGATGCCGTCACCGAACCGCTCGTGGGCCCAGGCGATGATCTCGGTCGCCGGCGCGTCCTCGAGCGCGCGCGCCGCGTCGGCGAGCGCGTCGAGGTCGGGGACGTCGTCGGCGGTCAACGGGAGCGCACTCACGTGGCGCACTCGCTGTCCCCGACCTCCTTGACGTAGGGGCCGGTCTCGCCGAAGTCGATGTAGAACTCGGGGTGCTCCGTCGGGTCGGGGAAGGCGTCGAGGTCGGCCAGGGTGGTGCCGACCTTCTCGGCGCCACCGGTTCGGGCGAGCCACGCCGCGAACGCCTCGCCCGCCTTGCGCTCGGCGGCGTAGGCGCCGACGACCCGGACCACGGCCTCGGACGCGGTCCGGGCGGGGAGCTTGGCGGCCTTGTGTCCGAACTCGATCTGCATCTCGCCGACGTGACCGCCCAGCAGCATCTGGTATCCGGGCGCGGACTGGCCGTGGGCCCGCCGCTCGAGCCCGAAGAACCCGATGTCGGCGATGTGGTGCTGTCCGCACGAGTTGGTGCAGCCGCTGATGTTGATGCGCACCCCACCGACCTCCGCCAGCCCGGCCTCGTCGAGCGCCCGGTCGATGTCGGCGGCGAGCCCGCGCGACTGGGTGACCGCGAGGTTGCAGGTGTCGGCGCCGGGGCAGGCCACGACGTCGCGACTCAACTCGGCTCCCGGGGTGGCCATGTCGATCGCGACCAGGCGCTCGTGGAGCCCGGTCAGCTGGTCGTCGGTCAGGCCGCGCAGGACGAAGTTCTGCCGGTTGGTGATCCGGACCTCGACGCCGAGGTCACGCTGGATGTCGGCGAGCCCGCGGAGCTGGTCGGGGGTGAGATCGCCGAGGCGGCAGTGGGCGTAGGCGCTGACCGTGCCGTTGGCCCGGCCGCGCACGACGTTGGCGAGCTCCCACGCCGCGAACGGCGACAGGCCGGTGAACGCCACCGCCGGGCTCCCACCCACCGGGGTGGGGTCGGCGCCGCTGCCGGCGGGGTCGTCGCCCCACTCGACCACCCGGGCGGGGATCCCGCCGGGCCACGTCGCCGAGCCGAGGAGGAGCAGGCGCTCCCGGAAGATCCGGGTGCGGAGCTCGTCGATGCCCATGGTGTCGACCAGCCACTTCATCCGCGCCCGCAGCTTGTTGTCGCGGTTGCCGTGGTTGGCCCAGACGCGCAGGCACGCCTCGATCGTCGGGAGCAGGTCGTCGCGGCTGGTGAAGTCCTCGAGGGCGAGGGCGGGGTGCGGGGTGGCGCCGAGCCCACCGGCGATGAAGACCCGGAAGCCGGGCTCGATGGTCCCGTCGGGGAGCGGTCGCGAGACGGCGACGACGCCGACGTCGTTGAACATGGCCTGTCCGCAGTCGGTCGCGCAGCCCGAGAAGTTGATCTTGAACTTGCGGGGCAGGCGCTGGGTGAGCGAGTTGCGCAGGAACAGGTCCTTGGTGGCCTCGGCCCAGGCGCTGACGTCGAGGACCTCGAACGGGCAGGCGCCGGCGAGGTGGCACCCGCTGACGTTGCGGACGGTGTCGCCGCAGGCCTCGCGGCTCGTGAGCCCGACTGCCGCGAGCAGGCGCAGCACCTCGGCGGCCCGGTCGAGCTGGATGAAGTGGAACTGGATGTTCTGGCGGGTGGTGAGGTGACCCCAACCGCGCGAGTGGGTCTCGGCGATGTGGGCGAACATCTCGAGCTGGTCGGGCTCGACCTTGCCGTAGGGGATCTTCACCCGGACCATCTGGTTGATCCCGCCCTGCCGCTGGCCGTAGATGCCCTGGTTGAGGCGGAAGACCCGGAAGGCGTCGTCGTCGATCTCACCCGCGATGTAGCGCTGGGCGTTCTCGGCGAACCGGTCGATCTCCTCGGCGACCACGGGGTCGAGGGGAAGGGTGCTGAGGGCGTCGATGTCGATCACGGTGACCTCGGTGCGACGGGGCGGCGCGGGCCGCGGGACGGGCGGGGAACCGGGCCGGAGCCCGGGACGGAGGTGGCCGGCGGCGGTTCAGCGCACGCGGGTGGCCGGACGGGGGCGACAGAGCTCGTCGCGCACCTCGTGCGGCGTGCGTCCCATGGAGATGCTGGCGGCGCCGCGGGCTCGGACCATGGGATCAGCCTAGGGCGGCCGGGCCCCGAAATGCCAGTGATTCGGTCAGGATTATGTTCCGGCCGGGAACGTCGGGGATCGGCGCACGCCGGTCGGCGCCGGTTCAGCCGTCGACGAGGGGGTCCACCAGCCGGTACCCGACGCCGGGCTCGGTCACGAGGCGGGGGTTGGCCGGATCGTCGGCGAGCTTCTTGCGGATCTGGCTGGCGTAGACCCGCAGGTACTGGGTCTCGGTGCCGTACGACGGTCCCCACGCGGCCTGCAGGATGGCCCGGTGCGTGTGGACCCGGCCGGGATTGCGGGCCAGGAGGGCGAGGAAGGCGAACTCCTTCGGGGTGAGGTCGACGATGCGGTCACCGAGCGTCACCCGGTGGGCGGGCTGGTCGATGCGCAGGTCACCCACCTCGAGGACGGCGGCCTCCGTGCCGGGACCGGGCCGGGTGCGGTGGCGGAGGGCGACCCGGACCCGGGCGAGCAGCTCGGGCATCGAGAACGGCTTGGTGACGAAGTCGTCGGCGCCCTCGTCGAGCGCCTGGACCTTGCGGTCCACCGCGTCCTCGACCGTCAGGACGATCACCGGCACGGTGGACCATTCACGGAGGCGGCGACAGACCTCGAGTCCGTCGAGGTCGGGAAGTCCGAGGTCGAGGATCACGAGGTCGAGCGGGTTGCGCACGGCGTGGTCGAGCGCCTCGGCGCCCGACGCGGAGAGGTGGACGTCGTAGCCACGGGTGCGCAGGGCCGCGCCCACCGCCCGCTGCAGCGCCGGCTCGTCGTCGACGACGAGGACGTGGACGCCGGCACCCTCGGTCACCGGTGCACCGGCAGGGTCACGACGAACCGGGCTCCGCCCGACCGTCCGCTCTCGACCGAGATCCAGCCGCCGTGGGCCTCGACGACCGCCCGGCAGATCGCGAGGCCGACGCCACTCCCGGTGCTGGTGCCGCCCCGGGTGAAGGGCCGGAAGGACCGCTCCCGCTCGTGCGGCGGGATTCCGGGGCCCTCGTCCTCCACGGTGAACTGGACCTGATCGGCGCCGATCGCGTGAGCGCCGATCCGCACCACGCTCCGGTCGGGCGCGTACCGGGCGGCGTTCTCGAGGAGGTTGGTCACGACCTGGTCGAGCTGGGAGTAGTCGCCGTCGACCAACGGGACGTCGGCCGGGACCGACATCTCCACCCGGACCTTGGTGAACAGGTGGTCGAGGCGTCGGAGGGAGTCGGTGACCAGCTCGTCGAGCGCGACGGCCTGGGTGTCGGGAGACAGTGCGCCGGCCTCGATGCGACTCATCGACAGGAGGTTGCCGACGATCCGGTCGAGGCGCTCGGCCTCGGTGACGACGAGGTCGAGGAGTTCGTCGCGGGTCTCGGGGTCGTGGTCGGCCCGGTCGCGCAGATCCGACGCCACGGCCGTGATCGCCGCCAGAGGGGTGCGCAGGTCGTGGGACACGGAGCGGAGGAGCGCGGCGCGTTGCTCGTCGACCTGCTCGAGCACGGCGATGCGGGTCGTCTCCTCGAGGAGGCGCTCGCGTTCGCGCTGCACCAGCTCGTACTCGTCGTTGAGGACCTGGAGCGCCGTCGCCCGCTCCTCGGCGATCCGGCGGCGATCGGCCTCCCGGGCGACGACGGTCCCGGTGGTCAGGCCGACGACGGCGAGGACCGCGAACGTGACGGCGTCGTCGACGAGCGCGATGCTCGGCGATCCGTAGGGCGGGATGAACGCGAGGTTGTACGCGAGGGCGGCGGCGAGGGCGGTGACCACGGCGCTGACCCGACCTCCGGCGAGACCGGCGACGAGCACGGGGAGTACGAGGAGCAGCGCGATGGTCGTGCCGCCGACCTGGTCGCGCAGGGGCACGGCGGCGACGGTGACCACCGCCACGAGTGCAACGCCGAGCACCAGTCCGGCGACCGGCGTCGGCCGGTTGGGGTAGAGGCGCAGGGTCGACCGGATCACGGTCCCAATCTTTGCGGACGCTTGACGGGGGAGCCCACCGTCTTTATCGGGTCTTGACGCGCCACGCCGGTGGAATGGCCCCATGCAGACCGAGCCCCGTCCGACCGCCGATCCCGCCCCCGGAGCAGGCCCCGACGCTGCGTCGGCGCCGGACGTCGCACTGCCCTCCGAGGACCTGGGCTTCCGGGTCAAGCGCCGGATCCTGGGTCCGGCGCTGCCGACCTCCGACCTCGAGCACGAGCGGCTGGGCAAGCCCGTCGCGCTCGCCGTGTTCGCGTCCGACTGCCTCTCCTCGACGGCGTACGCCACCGAGGAGATCCTGCGGGTGCTGATCCCGGTGGTGGGGCTGGTCGCCTTCTCGCTCGTCATGCCCGTCACCATCGCCATGGTGGCGGTCCTCGGGCTCCTGATCCTCTCGTACCGCCAGACGATCAAGGCCTACCCGACGGCGGGCGGCGCCTACATGGTGACCCGCGACAACTTCGGGATCATGCCCGCCCAGGTCGCGGGCGTGGCGCTCCTCACCGACTACGTGCTCACCGTCGCGGTGTCGGTGGCAGCCGGCACGGCCGCCCTGATCTCGGCGTTCGAGGCGCTGCATCCCTACCAGCTGCCGATCTCCGTCGCCTTCGTGGTGATCATCGCCTTCGGCAACCTGCGCGGGGTCAAGGAGTCGGGGAAGATCTTCGCGGTCCCGACCTACTTCTTCCTCGCCAACATGTTCATCCTCCTCGGGGTCGGCGTCTACCGGTTGCTCGCCGGCGGGCTCGACCGGGCGCCCCAGCACCCCCACGGTGCGATGCAGTTCGGCTCGTCGACCGGCGGCCTCATCATGGGGGCGTCGTTGTTCCTGGTGCTCCACGCCTTCGCGTCCGGCGGCACGGCGGTCACGGGTGTGGAGGCGATCTCCAACGGGGTGCCGGCCTTCCGCAAGATCGAGTGGAAGAACGCCCGTCAGACCCTCGTCATCATGGGCGGTCTGCTCGCCGTGATGTTCCTCGGCCTGTCGTTCCTCGCCACGAAGGTGCACCCGGTGCCGTTCGAGAAGGGCACGCCAACCGTCATCTCGCAGATCGGCGACGCCGTCTACGGCAAGGGGGCGATCGGACAGATCCTGTACCTCGGCCTGCAGGCGGGCACGCTGCTGATCCTGGTCATGGCGGCCAACACGAGCTTCGCGGACTTCCCCCGCCTGGCGTCGTTCCACGCCGAGGACAACTTCATGCCGCGCAAACTCACCAAGCGCGGCCACCGGCTGGTGTTCTCCAACGGGATCATCTTCCTCGCGTCGGCCGCCATCGTGCTGCTGCTCGTGACCGGCGCCAAGGTCGACCGGCTCATCCCGCTCTACGCCATCGGTGTGTTCGCCTCCTTCACCCTCTCCCAGGGCGGCATGGCGAAGCACCACTGGACGCACCGGGAGCCCGGTTGGCGGACTGGGATCCTGATCAACGGCAGCGGCGCACTGGTGTCGGGGCTGGTGACGGTCGTCATCGCCGTCACCAAGTTCGTGCACGGGGCCTGGCTGATCATCATCCTGGTGCCCGTCCTCGTGTACTTCCTCGTCCGCCTGGCGCGCCAGTACGAGAAGGAGGAGCAGGAGCTCGAGCACGAGGTGCCGGTGACCGTGCAGGCGCCGGTGCGCAAGCGCCTCACCGTGCTCGTGCTCATCGACCGCCTCGACCTGGCCACGGCGCGGGCCATGCACTTCGGGCGGTCGTTGCATCCCACCGACCTGCGGGCGGTGCACTTCGTCCTCGACGAGCACCGGGCCGACGAGTTGACCGAGGAGTGGCAGACCCGGGGCCTCGGCGACATGGAGCTCGAGCTGGTCGAGTGTTCCGACCGGCGGATCACCCGTTCGGCCATGGAGGCGGCCGCCAGGATCGTGGCCGACGGCCGTTCCGAGGTCTGTGTCGTGCTGCCCGACCGGCGCTACCGCGGCCTGTGGCGGCGCATCCTCCACGACCAGACCGCCGACGAGCTCGCCCGCGCTCTGGCACGCATCCCGCACGTGACCGTGACGATGGTCCCCTTCAACCCGGCCGCCTCCCGCGGTGGCCCGGCCGCGGACCTCGTCACCATGTCCGCCGCCCCGTCGTCGACCCGGATCCCCGCCCGGGCGACGGCGGGAGCGGCGCCCGTCGACGGTTCGACCGAGGGTGGGGCGCGGTCGATCTCGTCGGTGACCCACCGGGGCACCGCCACGGTCGAGGGTCGGGTGCACGCCGTCCGGATGAGCCCCATCGGCGGTAGCCCCGCACTGCACTGCACGGTGACCGACGACAGCGGCTCGATCGCGCTGGTGTTCCTCGGGCGGCGTTCGATCGCGGGGATGCGGGTGGGCGTGCACGTCCGGGCCTCGGGTGCCGTGGGCGAGCGCGCCGGCGGGCTCGCCATCGTCAACCCGGACTACGAGTTCGTGCCCGAACCCCGCTGAGGTCCCGGTCGCGAGCCCGGAAAGGCTCCGGGGCGGTGGAGCCTCTCGCTAGCCTCCGTCGGATGCGGATGTCGGCGTTGTTCCTCCGGACCCTGCGAGACGATCCGGCCGACGCCGAGATCGACAGCCACCGCCTGCTCCTCCGGGCCGGGTACATCCGTCGGGTCGCGAGCGGGATCTACTCGTGGTTGCCGCTCGGTCGCCGGGTGCTGGCCAACGTCGAGGCCATCGTCCGCGAGGAGATGGACGCCGCCGGCGCCCAGGAGGTCCTCCTCCCCATCGCGCAGCCGCTCGAGCTCTGGTCCCGGACCGGGCGCGACGCGACGTACGGCCCCCTGATGTTCCGGCTGGCCGACCGCAAGGAGGCCGGCTTCTGCCTGTCGCCGACCGCCGAGGAGGCGATCACGGCGCTGGTGGCCGGGGAGTACTCGAGCTATCGCGACCTGCCGGTCAACCTGTACCAGATCAACTGGAAGTACCGCGACGAGCTGCGGCCGCGGTTCGGGCTCCTGCGGGCCCGCGAGTTCCTCATGAAGGACGCCTACTCGTTCCACGTCGACGCCGACGACCTGCGCCGGACCTACCAGGACATGTACGACGCCTACGTGCGGGTGTTCTCCCGGTGCGGGCTCACGTTCCGGGCGGTCGAGGCCCAGGCCGGCGAGATCGGCGGTGACGTCAACCACGAGTTCATGGCCGTCGC
>JAFMJM010000096.1 GCA_017853455.1 Acidimicrobiia bacterium
CGCCACGAGAGCCCCGGCGCCGCTTGCGCGGCGCCCCGGGCGGACGCTCGCCACCGTCGCCGCCCTCGCCACCGGCAGTGGGCCGGTCAGCACCGGCGGCTCCCGCCGGAGCGGTCGCCGAGGGCGTGCCCGGAGTGCCCGGAGCGGCCGGCGCGGCCGACCCTTCAGGCGCGCGGGAGACGGGGGGACGCGGCGGCGGTGCGGTCGGGACGGGCGGAGCCGTCGGGACCGGTGCGGCGGGGGTCGGGATGGGGGTCGGGGCCGGCGAAACGTCGCCGGCGGGACGCGACACGGGATCCGTGTGCTCGTTCATCGGGGAATCCTTTTCGGTTCACGCGCACGCCTCCAGCGCACGCGCCGCTCCCTCGGGAGCATCCGAGCGGCGGTCGACGTCGAGCGGTTCACACCGCGCGCCACCGCGCTCGATCCATTGACGGGTTCGGAGGACACGCAGCTCCTCGAGCGACGCGGCCTCCGCGGACATGGTCCGAAGACCGGTGACGACGTCGGCCACCCGCAGGGTGCGGGGCCGGGTCGCGACTTCGACGTCGAGGACGTCCGGGCCGGCCACGGCGATGGCCAGGACCGACGGACGGATGTCGTCGACGGACTGCACGCCCTTCCGGGACACGGGGACCCGGATCTCGGGCGCCGAGCGGAACGCCTCCACGGCGGCGGCGAGCGCCTCCGGGGTGGTCCCGCCCACCGTCACCCGGTACCCGAGTGACGAGATCTCCTCCTGCAGCGACGGCGCCCGGTCGGCCAGGTGGGTGATGCCGGTGACGGCCATCCCCTCGGGCAGACCGGCGGTGACCGCGGCCACCAGGTCGTCGGCGGGCATCGGCCGGGTGAGCTCGACGTCGAGGTACTCGGCGTCGCTCTCGTAGCCCACGGCCAGGGCCGGGCCGAAACTCACCTTCGGGTGCGGCGAGAAACCGCTCGAGAAGGCCAACGGAAGCTCGGCGATGCGAAACGCCCGCTCGAAGGCCCGGGCGACGTCGCGATGGCTGATGAACCGCACCGGCCCGCGCTTGGCGAACCGGATCCGGTACGGGTGGCCGGCGTCACCGCGCACGGGACACCTGCCGCTGCAGGAACCGCACCGGGACCGCCGCCTGGTCGCCGAGGACCTGGCCGGTCCCCTGGCTCCCGCCGGCGGGCGGCACCGGCGAGGCCACCACGTGCTCGAGGGCGTATCCGGTGCACACACCGCAGTCGTAGCAGGGAGTCCACCGGCAGTCGGGGAGGCCGTGCTCGGCCAGCGCCGCCTGCCAGTCGTTCCAGAGGAAGTCCCGGTGCAGCCCGGCGGCGATGTGGTCCCAGGGCAGGGGCTCGTCGGCCGTCCGGTGCCGGGTGACGTACCAGTCGGGATCGAGGCCTTCGGCGGCCATGGCGTCGAGCCAGCGACCGAGGTCGAAGCGCTCGCTCCACTCCTGGAAGGTGCCTCCGGCCCGCCAGACCCGCTCCACGACGGCGCCGATGCGCCGATCGCCCCGGCTCAGGATCCCCTCGGCGAACGACGCCTCGGGGTCGTGCCACCGGAGCTTCGCGTTGCCCCGGCGCAGGTCGTCACGGAGCAGCGACACCTTGCGGCGGAGCTCCTCGACCGAGTTCTGACCGAACCACTGGAACGGCGTGTGGGGCTTCGGGACGAACCCGCCCACCGACGCCGTGGCGCTGGCGCCCTTCGTGTACTGCTTGCCGATCGCCACGACGTTGCGGGCCAACTCGGCGATGCCGAGGGTGTCGGCGTCGGTCTCGGTGGGCAGGCCGATGAGGAAGTAGAGCTTCACCCGCCGCCACCCCTGGGAGTAGGCGGCGTCGACGGCGCTGTAGAGATCCTCCTCGGACACCAGCTTGTTGATGACCTGGCGCATCCGCCAGGTTCCGGCCTCGGGCGCGAACGTGAGCCCGGTTCGGCGGACCTCCTGGATCCGGCTGGCGACGCCCACGGTGAAGGCGTCGACGCGCAGGGAGGGCAGCGACAGCGACACCCCGCCGGTGCCGGCCTGGTCGTCGACGATGCCGCCGACGAGACCCTCGATCCCCGAGAAGTCGGCGCTCGACAGCGACGTCAGCGCCACCTCGTCGTAGCCGGACCGCCGCAGACCGTCGGCGACCATGGTCCGGGCCTGCTCGAGCGGACGCTCGCGCACCGGCCGAGTGATCATCCCGGCCTGACAGAAGCGGCAGCCCCGGGTGCACCCCCGGAAGAGCTCGACGTTGAGGCGGTCGTGGACGACCTCGATGAGCGGGACCAGCTGCTCCTTCGGGTACGGCCAGTCGGCGAGGTCGGCGACCGTCCGCTTGTCGACCACGGCCGGGACGTCGGGGTAGCGGGGGGTGATCGCCACCAGGCGCGGACCGTCGTACTCGACCTCGTAGAGCGAGGGGACGTAGACCCCGGGGACGGTCGCCAGCTCCCGCAGCACACCTTCCCGGTTGCCCCGACCCGAACGCTTCCAGGCCCCCACGACCTCGGTGATCTCGCTGATGACCTCCTCGCCGTCACCGATCACGAAGGCGTCGACGAAGTCGGCGAGGGGCTCGGGGTTGTAGGTGCAGTGCCCACCGGCCACGACCAGGGGATGGTGGGCCCCCCGCTCGGCGGCGCGCACCGGCACCCCGGCCAGGTCGATGCAGTTCAGGAGGTTGGTGGCCACCAGCTCGGCCGACAGGTTGAAGGCGAGCAGGTCGAAGTCGGACGCCGGACGGTGGGTGTCGACCGAGAACAGCGGCAGCCCGTGAGCCCGCAGCTCGGCCTCGAGGTCGACCCAGGGCGCGTAGGCCCGTTCGGCGACCGCGTCGGGCCGCTCGTTGAGGATCTCGTAGAGGATCTGCAATCCCTGGTTGGGCAGACCCACCTCGTACGCATCGGGGTACAGCAGCAGCCAGGCGACCCGGTCGGGTCCGTGCTCCGGCCGCCGGCTGCCCCGCTCCATCCCGATGTACCGGGCAGGCTTCTCCACCCTGGCCAGGAGAGGCTCGAGCCTCGGCCACAGGTCGGACATCGACGTGATGCTACCGGCCCCCCGGCCCCCACCCCGACCGCCGGTGGGCCCGGGGACCCCCGAGTCGGTCCCCGGAGCGCTCCGGAAGACCGGGAACGGCCAGGGTGGCCGATGGTGGGGCCTTCCCGGGTCGATCAGGTGAAGCGGCGGGCGTGGACGTTGACGACCAGGGCCAGGCAGGCGAGGGTCGCCACCAGGCTCGAGCCGCCGTAGCTCACCAGCGGAAGCGGGATGCCCGTGACCGGCATGATCCCCATCGTCATGCCGATGTTCTCGAAGATCTGGAATCCGAACATCGAGAAGATCCCGGCACAGACCAGGGTCCCGAAGAAGTCACGCGAGAGCCGGGCCGTTCGCCAGGTCCGCCACATCACGATCCCGAACAGCGAGAGCAGCAGGGCGGTCCCGACGAACCCGAGCTCCTCACCGACGGCCGTGAAGATGAAGTCGGTGTGCTGCTCGGGGACGTAGCCGAGGCCCGTCTGCTTCCCCTGGAACAGGCCCGCACCGGTCAGGCCGCCGGCTCCGATCGTCTTCTTCGACTGGTTCTGGTTGTAGGCCGCGCCCAGTTGCTCGGCGTTCGGGTTGAGCACCGAGGTCAGTCGGTCGATCTGGTACTGCTTGAGCAGCCCCAGCGTCACCACGGCGTAGATGCCGGTCGCGGCCAGCAACGCGATGACCACCAGGTAGCGGCCCTTGACGCCGGCCACGGTCAGCAGGCCGATCACGATCGCCGCGAAGACCATGTTGGTCCCGAGGTCGGGCTGGAGCTGGACGAGCCCGATCGGTACGAGGGCCAGGCCGAGGATGACCGTGATCCGCCAGGGGTCGATGTCGTTGCGGTGCTCGTTCACGTACCCGGCGAGGGCGACGATGATCAGGAACTTCGACCACTCCGACGGCTCGAAGTGGAACCCGCCCGGGAGGGCGAACCACGCCTGGGCCCCCTTGGCGTTGGTGCCGAGCGGCGACACCACCAGGAACAGCATCGCCACCGCGGCGATGTAGGCCAGGAGCGAGAAGTCGCGCCACTTGCGGTAGTCGATGCGCAGGACCACCAGGAACGCGACCGCGCCGACGGCCAGCGCCGCGCTCTGTCGCTGCAGGAAGTAGTAGGGGTTGTCGGTGAGGCTGCGGGTCGCCGAGGCGACCATGGTGAGCCCGAGGGCCAGGATCGCGACGATCGCCCCGATCATCACCCAGTCGAGGTCGCGCCAGTCGAGTCCGGTCAGACGTCGGAAGGTGGAGTCGGCGGGCCCCCGGTCGAGGCGACGCGGCGCGAGGGTCATGACGGCGTTCGCAGTCGGAGCATCGGCACCATCTCAGTCGATCTCCGGGGGGTTGGTGCGCACCGGGGGCGGGTTCGGGTCACCGTTGAGGGCGTCGAACACGCGACGGGCGATCGGCGCGGCGACCGAGCCACCGAAGCCACCCTCCTCCACCACGACGCACACGACGTACTGATGCTGACCGGGCTCGGCCTGGGGGGGCGAGACACCGACGAACAGCGCAGTGTCCTGCTTGCCGGTGGTCTGGGCGGTCCCGGTCTTGCCCATCACCTGGCCACACAGGTAGTCGACGAAGGCGCCGCTGGCCGTCCCGGCCGACGAGCAGGTCACGCCCTCGAGCCCCGGCCGGATCTTGGCCGCGATCTCCGGGTCGAGGTCGATCTTGCGCGACGGCTGCACCGGGAGGTTCCGGACCACGCGAGGGTCGCCGAGGGACGACCCGGCCTTGAGGATCCGGGTGGCCAGACGGGGCTGGTAGAGCGTGCCGCCGTTCGCCAGTGCACCGTACGCGGCCGCCAGCTGCAGCGGAGTGACGAGCACGTCGCCCTGACCCACCGCCAGGTTCATCGCGTCACCGGGCAGCCAGATCCGGCTCGACGGATCGGGGTTGGTGCCGTTGAGCGAGCGCTTGAACGCCAGGTCGGGGATCCGCCCCTTGGCCTCGCCCTGGATCCCACTCCCGGTCGTCTCGCCGAATCCGAACTCCTGGGCCGCACGCTGGATGCCGTACTGCGGTTGCGCCAGGTCGGCGTCGCTCTCGTTGCCCCGACCGAAGACCCGCCAGTACTCGAGACCGATGTTGTAGAAGTAGACGTCGGACGAGACCGTGAGCGCCTCGGGCAGGTTGACGACCCCGTGCGCGGTGCGTCCCGAGTTCTGGTACTCGCGCTCCTGGCCGGTCGCACCGAACTTGATGAACCCCTTGTCGTAGAACGAGTACGTGTCGTCGAACGGGTTCCCGTCCTCCATGGGGAGTTTGTCGCGCAGCGCCGCGTACGCCGTGATCATCTTGAACGTCGACCCCGGCGCGTACTGGCCCTGCACCGCCCGGTCGACCAAGGGGTTGTTGGAGTCGGGTCCGGTGAGGCGCGAGTACTCGTCGAGCGGGATTCCGTTGGTGAACGCCGAGATGTCGAAGGTCGGTGCGCTCGCCAGGGCGACGATGTCACCGTTGCTCGCGTCGAGGACGACCACGGCGCCACCGGTGGCGTTGAAGTTCCGGAAGCCCGCCTTGTAGCCGACGTCGCGATACCCCCGGGCCGAGCGGATGCCCTGGTCGAGGGAGTCCTCGGCCACCCGCTGGACGTTGGCGTCGATGGTGAGCTGGACGTCGTTCCCCGCCTCGGCCGGGATCTCCGACGCCTCGCCGACGAGCTGCCCGCGGCTGTCGACCTCGAGGCGCCGGACGCGCGGCGAACCGCGCAGCTCCGACTCGAACGACTGCTCGACCCCCTGCTTGCCGATCAGGTCGATCTGGCTGTAGCCCTCACTCTTGTGGATCTTGTACTCGTCCTTGTTGATCGACGCCACGTACCCCAGGAGGTGGGCTCCCACCGGCGGACTGCCGTCGATCGCCGTGCGCACCGGGTACTCGCGCACGCTGCGTCGCTGGGCCGACACCCCGGGGAAGAGCTCGGGGTGCTCCTTGATGTAGACCAATTTCTCGAAGTCGGCCCGTTGCGCCACCGGAACCGGCTCGTACGGCGAGTAGTCCGGGCTGTCGAGCTCGGTCTGGATGCTCTCCTCGGTCACGCCGAGCACCTTGGCCAGGTTCGACACGGTGATCGTGCGAGCCTCCTCGGTGAGGTTCCGCTCGATCGAGATCTGGTCGATGAGGGAGTTCTGGACGAGCACCTCGCCGTTGCGATCGAGGATGGCCCCCCGGATGGCGGGCTCCCGGATTGTCCGGATCCGGTTCTGCTCCGTCTCGGCGGCGTAGCTCTTGGCGTCGCCGACCTGGAGGAACCACATCCGGGCGAACAGCGCGCAGAACAGCGCCAGCACCACGGCACCGACGACCGACAGCCGGAACCGGCTGTTGCCGTCGTTCACCGCGCGTCGCCGCTCAGACCGCCCATGCGGACCCCATTGTGGTCGCCGACGCCCGGATCCGGGCCGCGCACCCCCTCCGACCTGGGGTTTTCCTCAGGGATCGCCCCGCCCGGTCACCGCCGGGCCGGGTCGGGATCGCCGACCGCCCAGTGGGCGAAGGGGAACACCGGGATCGCCAGCAGGGCGTCGTAGGCCGCCGCGATCACCACCACGACCACGGTGTGCCCCGTGAACAGGTCGTCCTGGCCCGCGATGGCGGCGATCACGACCCACAGGGCTCCCCCGAGCAACCCGGCCACCCCGGCGAGCACCGGCGCCACGAACCGGCTCGAGCGGAGCATCCCGCTCTGGAACACACCGACCCCGAAGCCCACCAGGCAGAACGCCAGAGCCGACACCCCGAACGGTGAGGCCAGGAAGCAGTCGATCACCAGCCCGGCGACGAACCCGAACGCTGCGCCGACCTCCGCACCGCGGTGGTAGGCGACCGCGACCGTGGCGACGAGGAGCAGGTCGGGCGCGGCACCGAACACGCGCAGGCTCGGGAACAGCGCCGTCTGCAGGACGACCAGCGTGACGATCAGGAGGAACCAGCGCACGGCGCGCATCGGACCGCGATCACCCGCCGGCCCGGGGCGGCCAGTGCAGCGCCTTGACGAACACCAGGGCGTCGAGGTCGACGACGGGAGCCACGAAGATGTCGGGGTCGAGGTCGCCACGGTTGCGGTCGATGCTGGCCACCCGCCCCACCGCCAGGTCGGGCGGGTAGGCGGCACCGTCGGTCCCGGCCGTGAAGACCAACTCCCCCACGGAGATGTCGGCCCGCGGATTGCCGAGGAAGTTCAGCCGCATCAGCCGGTCACCGGAGCGGCCCTGGGTGATGGCCTGGTCCTTGCTCTTCTCGGTGCGGACCCCGACCCCGAGGCCCGGGCTGTCGATGAGCGTCACGGTGGCGGTCGACCGACTGGTGGCCGTCACCTTGCCCACGAGGGCCTCGGTTCCGGACACGACCGGCATCCCGACCACCAGTCCCTGGGCCGCCCCCTTGTTCAGGACGATCGTCCGCTCGAAGTTGCCGGGCGGGCCACCGACGACGCGGGCGGCGACACCGGTCGCGTCCTCGATGTTCGGGAGGTCGAGCAGCTGCTCGAGGTTGCCGACCTCCTGACCGATCGCCCGCTCCTTCGACAGCGATCCCTCGAGACGCGACACCCGCGCCCGCAGGCGCGCGTTCTCGGCCCGCAGGTCACCGACCTCGGCGACCCCGTCGAAGACGTCGGCGACCGGCCGGAACGCACTGCGGACCCCCCGCTGCAGCGGCGCGACGACGTCGCGGGCCGCGCTGCGGACCGACCTCACGACGCCCGAACTCCCCGAGATCGTGATCAGCACCAGCGAGGTGACGACCAGGAGGACGAGGATCGGTCGCCGCCGCGACTCGCTCCGGTAGACGGCCACGGCGCGTCCGGTCAGTCGCCCGAACTGCTGACCAGGACCTGACGCAGCGTGTCGAACTGCTCGAGGCAGTACCCCGATCCGAGGACCACCGAGTACAGGGGGTTCTCGGCCACCCGCACCGGCATGCCGGTCTCGGCCTGGATCACCCGGTCGAGGCCGAGGAGCATCGCGCCACCGCCCGCCAGGACGATGCCGCGCTCCATGATGTCGGCGGCCAGCTCGGGCGGGGTCTTGTCGAGGGTGACCTTGACGGCGTCGACGATGGCCGCCACCGGCTCCTCGACCGCCTCACGGATCTCGGCGGTCGAGACCACCACCGTCTTGGGCAGGCCGGTCACGAGGTCGCGGCCGCGGATCTCGGCGTAGAGCTCCTCCTCGAGGGGGTACGCCGACGCCAGCTTGGTCTTGACCTCCTCGGCGGTGCGCTCACCGAGGGCGAGCGAGTACTCGCGCTTCATGAAGTCGAGGATCGCCTCGTCGAACTCGTCGCCGGCGATGCGACTCGACTCGCTGGCAACGATGCCGCCGAGGGAGATGACCGCGACCTCGGTGGTTCCACCACCGATGTCGACGATCATGTTGCCGGCCGGCTCGTGCACGGGGAGTCCGGCGCCGATCGCGGCAGCCATCGGCTCCTCGATGACCATCGCGGGCTTCCGGGCGCCGGCGAACTCGGCGGCCTCCTGCACGGCCCGCCGCTCGACGCCGGTGACGCCCGACGGGATGCAGA
>JAFMJM010000097.1 GCA_017853455.1 Acidimicrobiia bacterium
GCGACAGCGACCGGGGTGCCGGGGTCGAAGCACGACGACGCCCAGGCACAGGACGCTCCGACGCACACGTCGTCGTTGGAGCTGGTGGGCGTGGTCCTCGCCGGGAACCACGCCCCGGCCGGGATGCCCACCGACCTCGGGGTGGGAAGCAACTCGGGTCACCCGGAGGCGACCGTCCAGGCCGATTCGTCGTTGGTGGGCGGCCTCTCCACCAACGTCACGCTGGCGGGAACCCGGATCCTGCGCGGCAGCGACCCCAAGCTGGGCCCGCTCGCCGACAACGGTGGGCCGACCCTGACGCACCTGCCCCTGGCCGGGTCGCCGGTGATCGACGCCGGTCCGGTCGTCGTGCCCGACTTCCCGGGCAACGCCGACGACCAGCGCGGCCCGGGCTACGAACGGACCAGCGGTCCCGTCTCCGACATCGGTGCGGTCGAGGTCCAGGTTCCCCGGCCCGAGCCCGAACCCACGTTCACCGGCTGAGCCGACCGGGCGATCACGACGGGGTGAGCCACTCCGTGAGCGCGCGGTCGAGCAGGTCGGGGTCGACCGAGAGGTCGGCCCGGTCGGGCTGGTCCGGATTGGCCACGGTCTCGCCCTCCAGGTACGCGTAGGGCTGTCCGTACACCTCGAGGCCCGACCACAGGGTGGTGACCGCCGACCAGGTGGGCTCGACGATCTCGACGACCCGGGTCGTGGGGTCGGAGAACATGAGGTTGGTGAAGGCCGCACCGGTCGGTCCGACGACGGCCCCGGCCGAGGCGAACAACCTGACCTGCTCCACGACCGGCATGCCGGTCAGCCGGACGCGCTCGAACCCGTGTCGCTCCAGGACGGGCACCAGACGCTCTTCGTCGACGATCCGGCCGTGGAGCGTGTCGTCACGGGAGAGGAAGAGCCGACGCTCCGTCGTGGTCGCACCGACCCCGGCGGCGTCGAGCATGGTGCGGCGGAACCACGCGCCGGCGTCCGGATCGGTGACCTCCGGGCTGGGCAGTGACGGGAACCACAGGCGTTCGCACGCCCAGGCGTCACCGGGACCGAACCGGAGCAGCCGGTCGTCGCCGATCCCGAGCAGGCGGAGGGAGTCGCGCTTCCACCGGGGGAGGTCGGCGGGCACGACGAACGTCGTCCCGGCCGGGAGGTGGTCGGCCAACCGGTGGAGCCGCAACAGACCGTCGTGGGTCCAGTGCCAGTAGTTCGCGGCGTTGGAGAACTCGCCGAGGAGGGTGCACACGTCGCCCGCGATCCACCGGGGTCGTTTCGGCAGTGGCCGGTCGGAGTCACGGTCCAGGTCGAGGCGGATTCGGCCGTAGATCGACTGGGCGGCGATCGTGCCGTCGGGGAGGACGACCAGACCGTTGCGTCCCCAGAGGACGCCACCCGGGATCGCCAGCAGGAATCGCCCTGGGATGGTTGCGGTGGCGGCCCGGGCGAAGTCCGGCCTCGCTCGATCGAGCGCCACCGGCACGGCCCGTTCGCGGGTCCTGGTCGCGGACAGGTCGATCACCGGTATCCCGTTGTGCGTCGCCCAACCGACCAGGTCGTCGACCACGACGGGCCGGAGCCGGCGGGCCAGTCGTCCGACGGCCGGCGCCACCCGGCGGCCGGCCCGGGTTCCCCCGATCCGCCGCCAGACGGCGGAGGCGACCCGCCTCAGTCGGTCGACCACTCGACCACGGCCACCCCGACTCGGACCCGATCCGACCGGGTTCAGATGCCCGGGGTGAAGTTGGCGCTGGTGGGCTGGCGGTCGCCGCGCTCGATGGCCTCGACCAGGATCTCGGCGATGTCCTGCACCTGGACGTCCTCGGCGCCCTGGCCCTTCACGCCGTCCTCGAGCATCACGTAGCAGAACGGGCACGCCACCGCGACCCGCGACGCCCCCGTGGCGAGGGCCTCCTGGGCGCGGTCGGTGTTGATGTTCTTGCCGGTGTGCTCCTCCATCCACATGCGCGCCCCGCCCGCACCGCAGCACATGCCCTTGGTGCCGTTGCGGGGCATCTCGACGATGTCGATGCCGGCGAGCGAGCCGATCACCTTGCGCGGCGCCATGTAGACGTCGTTGTGGCGACCGAGGTAGCACGAGTCGTGGTAGGTGACGCGCTCGTCGAACGTCGCGCCGGCCATGGAGAGCTTGCCCGAGTCGATGAGCTCGGTCAGGAACTGGGAGTGGTGGACCACCTCGTAGTGGCCGTCGAGCTGCGGGTACTCGTTCTTGATCGTGTTGAAGCAGTGCGGGCACTGCGTGATGATCTTCTTGACGCCCATGCCGTTGAGGGTCTCGATGTTCTGCATGGCGAGCATCTGGAACAGGTACTCGTTGCCCGACCGGCGGGCGGAGTCGCCGGTGCACATCTCGCTCGGGCCGAGGATCGCGAAGTCGATGTCGGCCCGCTGGAGCAGCTTCGACACGGCCCGCGACGTCTTCTTGTTGCGGTCGTCGAACGAGCCGGCGCAGCCGACCCAGTAGAGGTACTCGTGGGAGAACGGGTCGGACGGGTCGACGATCTCGACGCCCTCGAGCGACTCGGCCCACTCGCCGCGGTCGCCCTGGTTCATCGAGTACACGTTGCCCGAGTTCTCCATCGAGCGGTACGTGTTGCCGAGCTCGGCCGGGAAGTCGCTCTCCATGAGGGAGAGGTACCGGCGCATGTCGAGGATCTTGTCGAGGATCTCGATGTTGACCGGGCAGTTCTCGTCGCAGGCCTTGCAGGTGGTGCAGGCCCAGATCTCCTCGGAGGTGATCCGCTCGAACACCGAGTCGGCGGTGACGGTGATCTCGGAGTCGACGCCCACCGGCGGCGACACGACCGGGTCGCCGGTGGCGGCCATCACCGTGCCGACCTTGAGGACGATCTCGCGCGGGTCGAGCGACTTGCCGGTGGCGTGCGCCGGGCACACCGAGGTGCAGCGCCCGCACATCGTGCACGAGTCGAGGTCGAAGAGCTGCTTCCAGGTGAAGTCCTCGATGGTGGAGGCGCCGAACGTCTCGAGCTCGGTCTCCATGAGGTTCGGCATGGGCTTCATGGCGCCCTTGGGGCGGCCGTTGTCGCGCAGGTACATGTTCATCGGCGACGTGACCATGTGGCGCAGCTTGGTGGTCGGGAGGATCACGAGGAACGCCACGAACGCCACGAAGTGCAGGACCCACCAGGTGCGGTGCATGTCCTGGAGGAAGCCGGCCGACGAGCCCTTGACGACGCTGGCGACGCCCCACCCGACGAACGACCACTTCTCGATGCCCGGCATGCCCTCGTGGGCGATCCGGAACCCCTCGATGAGGAACCCGGTCAGGCCGATCACGAGGAAGGTGCCGAGGATGACGGCGTCCTCGGGGCGGCTCTTGGTGCGGATGCGGTACGGGCGCTGGATGTAGCGCCGACCGATCGCCCAGAGAATGCCGACGAGGAAGATCACGCCGAACAGGTCGGCCATGAACGCGTAGCCGAGGTACACCTTGCCGTGCAGGAACTTGAGACCCTCGGGCAGCTGGTGGTCGATCTCGAGCAGGATCGTCGCGGCGAACAGCACGAGGAACCCGAAGTAGATGAACGAGTGCATCAGGCCGGCGGCGGGGTCGCGCATCAGAGTGCGCATCCAGACCCCGGCGCGGAAGTCCTTGAGGCGGCGGTCGACGTTGCGCTTGTTGGTGCGCCGGTCGTCCGGCGCGCCCCGCTCGTAGTTGCGGATGCGGGCCGAGATCAGGGTGGCGCACACCACCAGCATCACGGCGACCGTCCCGTAGAACAGCCAGTAGAGGGGGTCGGGGATGTTGAGGAAGACGTGTCGGGCGACCTTGGAGTCGTCCTCCCACCCGGTCAGGTGGGGGACGATGCCCGAGACGATGGTCCCCAGGGCCGCGAGGACCCCGACGACGATGACGATCTGATGCGGTTTCGGCCTGCGCACGGGCGCGAAACTACCCCAGGGGCGGGGTGGAGCCGGACCTGAGGCCGACCGGAGGGGTCAGTCCTGGCGGGCGTCGAGCTCGCGGACCCGCTGGGCGAGCCCCAGGAGGAGCTTGCGGGCGAACGACGCCGACTCCTCGAGCATCGCCGAGAACTCGGTCTGGGCCAGCACCAGCAGGGCCATGTCGGTGGTGGCGATCACGCTGGCCGACCGGGGCATCTTGTCGATGAGGGCCAGGTCGCCGAAGAAGTCGCCGTCGACGAGGTGGCCGACCCGTCGGCCGTTGCGGATGACGTCGGCCTCGCCCGAGACGATCACGAAGAAGGCGTTGCCGGCCGCCCCCTGGCGCACGACGATGTCGCCCGAGCGCACCAGGCGCTCCCGGGCGGCCTTGGCCACGCTCCGGATCTCTTTCTTGGTGCAGGCGGCGAAGAGGGGGACACGGGCGATGAGGTCGTCGGTGGACGTCTTGGATGCCATGGGTGAATCCTGCCACGCCCGGCGCCCCGGCGCCCGTCCGGAAATTCTCCCGGCGGGGGAATAGCCGCCCACTCACCAAAGTTGACAACCTCAGACTCAAGGTGCTGCGGCACCGCGTACAGTCCGAAGCACCACCCCCGAAGAACCCGCTGTCCCCCGAACCTGGAGGTTCGTCCCCATGGCCAAGGCCGTCGGCATCGACCTGGGCACCACCAACTCCGTCGTCTCGACCCTCGAGGCCGGTGAGCCCGTCGTCATCCCCAACTCCGAAGGTGCACGTACCACCCCGTCGGTGGTCGCCTTCTCCAAGACCGGCGAGGTCCTCGTCGGAGAGGTCGCCAAGCGTCAGGCGATCACCAACCCCGACCGCACGATCCGGTCCGTCAAGCGCCACATGGGCACCAACTGGACGATCGACATCGACGGCAAGGCGTACACGCCCCAGGAGATCTCGGCCCGCACGCTGATGAAGCTCAAGCGGGACGCCGAGGCGTACCTGGGCGACAGCGTCACCCAGGCGGTCATCACCGTCCCGGCCTACTTCGACGACGCCCAGCGCCAGGCCACCAAGGAGGCCGGCGAGATCGCGGGCCTCGAGGTGCTGCGGATCATCAACGAGCCGACCGCGGCCGCCCTGGCCTACGGGCTCGACAAGGAGCAGGACCTCACGATCCTCGTCTTCGACCTCGGTGGCGGCACGTTCGACGTGTCGGTCCTCGAGCTCGGTGACGGCGTCTTCGAGGTCAAGAGCACGGCCGGCAACACCCACCTCGGCGGCGACGACTGGGACCAGCGCGTCATCGACTGGATGGTGTCGGAGTTCAAGAACGCCCACGGCGTCGACCTCGGCGTCGACAAGATGGCCACCCAGCGCCTGAAGGAGGCGGCCGAGAAGGCGAAGATCGAGCTCTCCTCGCTGCAGGAGACCTCCATCAACCTGCCGTTCATCACCGCCACCCAGGACGGGCCGCTCCACCTCGAGCTGACCCTCACCCGGGCGAAGTTCCAGGAGATGACCTCCGACCTCCTCGAGGCGTGCCGCGGCCCGTTCGAGCAGGCGATCTCCGACGCCGGCCTGACCAAGGGCCAGGTCGACCGGGTGATCCTGGTCGGCGGCTCGACCCGCATGCCGGCGGTCGCCGACCTGGTCCGCGACCTGTCGGGCAAGGACGCCGACAAGGGCGTCAACCCCGACGAGGCGGTGGCGGTCGGTGCGGCCGTGCAGGCGGGTGTGCTCAAGGGCGACGTCAAGGACGTGCTGCTCCTCGACGTCACGCCGCTGTCGCTCGGCATCGAGACCAAGGGCCAGATCATGACCCGCCTCATCGAGCGCAACACCACGATCCCCACCAAGCGGTCCGAGGTCTTCACGACGGCCGACGACAACCAGCCCAGCGTGGAGATCAAGGTGCTCCAGGGCGAGTCCGACATGGCGTACCGCAACAAGCTGCTCGGCACGTTCCAGCTGGTCGACCTGCCGCCCGCCCCGCGCGGGGTGCCCCAGATCGAGGTCACGTTCGACATCGACGCCAACGGCATCGTGCACGTGTCGGCCAAGGACCTCGGCACCGGCAAGGAGCAGTCGATGACCATCACCGGTGGCACGGCGCTCTCCAAGGACGAGATCGACCGCATGATGAAGGACGCCGAGGCGCACGCCGAGGAGGACCGTCAGCGGCGGGAGGAGGCGGAGGTGCGCAACAACGCCGACGCCCTCGTCTTCCAGACCGAGAAGCTGCTCAAGGAGCAGGCCGACAAGGTCGAGCCGTCGGAGCGCGAGGCCCTCGACGCCCGCCTGAAGGAGCTCAAGGACGCGCTGGCCGGCCCCGACCTCGAGGCCGTCACCCGGGCCCACGAGTCGCTCACGGCGGCGCTGCAGGAGTTCTCGCAGCGGCTGTACGCGGCGACCCAGGCCCAGTCGACCGCCGACGCGGCGTCGGCCCCGTCCGACGACGAGGTCGCCGAGGCCGAGATCGTCGACGAGCCCGACGAGAAGACGGCCTGATCGTGGACGCGACCGGAGGGTCCCCCGACCCCGAGGGCGTCGCCGGATTCGACGTCGACCCGGAGGCACTGGCCGACACGCCGGTGCCTCCGGGCTCCGACCTCGACGACGTGGCGCGCGAGCGTGACGAGATGCGGGCGCTCGCCCAGCGGGTGCAGGCCGACTTCGAGAACTACCGCAAGCGGGCGGTGCGCGAGCAGACGGCGCTGGTCGAGAAGGCCAACGCGTCGCTGCTCGGGTCGCTGCTGCCCGTGCTCGACCAGTTCGAGATGGCGGTGGCCAACCTCGACGGGGCCGACGACGCCGTGCGCAAGGGCGTCGAGCTCGCGTACGTGAACTTCCTGACGGTGCTCGAGCAGGCCGGCCTCGAGCGCATCCCGACCGACGGCGAGGCCTTCGACCCGGAGGTCCACGAAGCGGTCATGCACGACGCCGGCGACGGCGACCCGACGGTCGTCGAGACGATGCGGACGGGCTGGCGCCTGAAGGGTCAGGTGCTGCGCCCCGCGATGGTGAAGGTGGCGGGATAGCCGATGGCGCCCCAGCGCGAATGGTTCGAGAAGGACTACTACAAGGTCCTCGGTGTCGAGAAGAACGCCACCGACAAGGACATCACGCGCGCCTACCGGAAGCTGGCCAAGCAGTTCCACCCCGACGCCAACCCGGGTGACGCCGCCGCCGAGGAGCGCTTCAAGGAGGTGTCGGCCGCGCACGAGGTGCTCGGCGACGCCGAGAAGCGCGCCGAGTACGACCAGGTCCGCGAGATGGCGGCCTCGGGCGTGGGTGCCGGCTTCGGTCAAGGTGGTCCGGGCGGCTTCGGTGGCTTCGGGCCCGGGGGCTTCGGCGGTCAGACGATCAACGTCGAGGACCTCGGCGGGCTCGGTGACATCTTCGGCAACCTCTTCGGCGGTGCCGGGGGTGCGCCGCCGGGCGGTGGTCGTGGTCGGGGCCGGCGACGCCAGCCGGTCGGACCGGTCGACGGCGCCGACGCCGAGGCGGCCCTCCACCTCGACTTCACCGACGCCGTCCACGGCGTGACCACCACCGTCAACGTCGACGGCGAGGCCGTGTGCACGGTGTGCAACGGCTCGGGCGCCAAGGCGGGCACGTCACCCGACGTGTGCCGCAGCTGCAACGGCGCCGGCGAGGTGCTCGTCGACCAGGGGATGTTCTCGTTCGCGCAGCCCTGTCCCGACTGCGGTGGGCGCGGCGCGATCGTGCGTGACCGCTGCAAGCACTGCAAGGGTCGCGGCACCGAGGTGCGGCGGCGCGAGGTCAAGGCCAAGATCCCCGCCGGGGTCGACGACGGTCAGCGCATCAAGTTGGCGGGGCGCGGCGCGCCCGGGACCAACGGCGGCTCGCCGGGTGACCTCTACGTGACGGTGCACGTCGCGCCGCACCCGATCTTCGGGCGCAGCGGCAAGGCGAACCTCACGGTGACGGTGCCGCTCACCTTCGCCGAGGCGACCCTCGGCGCGCAGGTGAAGGTCCCCACCCTCGACGCTCCAGTGACCCTCAAGGTCGCCCCGGGCACCCGCAGCGGCCACACCGTCAAGGTGCCGGGGCGGGGCATCACGCCCGCCCGGGGCGCGGCCGGCGACCTCCTCGTGACGTTCACGGTCGAGGTGCCGACCGAGCTCACCGACGACCAGCGGGCGGCGGTCGAGGCCCTCGCCGCCGCGATGCCCGGCAACCCCCGGGCCGACCTCGGAGTGTGAGAAGGTGATGCGCAGTGAGTGAGCACGCCGACCGCGCCCTGTACATCATCTCGGTGGCCGCCGACCTCGCCGGGGTCCACCCCCAGACCCTGCGCATCTACGAGCGCAAGGGGCTGATCGAGCCCGCCCGCACCGAGGGGCGCAGCCGGCGCTACTCCGACCGCGACATCGCCCTGCTCCGGCGCATCCAGGAGCTCACCAACGAGGGCGTCAGCCTGGTCGGGGTCCGCAAGATCATCGACCTCGAGAACGAGTTGGCCCGTTCGGCGGCCCGTATCCGCGAACTCGAGCAGGCCCTCGACCGGGCCCGCGACGACGTCGCCGAGGCCGTGCGCGAGACGCACCGCCAGTACCGCCGCGACCTGGT
>JAFMJM010000098.1 GCA_017853455.1 Acidimicrobiia bacterium
GCCCTGGTCGTGCACTGCACGGCCGAGTTCCGCGCCGACCGGAAGGGCTCCAAGGCCAACGCCCCGATGCTGCGCGGCGCGAAGGGCACCGACCTCCACCTCGTGACCGGCACACCGTCGGCGGAGGTGGTCCCCGAGATCGGCGTGGTGGAGTCCGACGTCGTGGTGCCGCGCGTGCACGGCATGAGCCCGTTCACCGGAACCCAGCTCGACCAGCTGCTGCGCAACTGCGGCATCACGACGGTGATCGCGGCGGGCGTGTCGATCAACATCGGGGTCGTCGGCATGACGATCGAGGCGGTCGGGCTCGGCTACTCGGTGGTGATCCCCACCGACGCCGTCGCCGGCGTGCCGCGCGAGTACGGCCAGCAGGTCATCCAGCACACCCTCGCCCCGCTCGCGGCGCGCCTCACCACCGCCGAGATCCTCGCCGTCTGGTCCGCCTGACCCGTTGTTCGGGTGATTGTGGGGGCCAGAGGCCCCACAATCACCCGAACAACGGGGTGGGTGGGGTCAGGCGGGGCGGCGGGCCTCGATGGCCGCGCGCAGGCGGGCGTGGACCTCGGGGTTCTCGGCGTCGAGCACCGCCAGGTCGGCGCCGAACATCTCCGCCACCACCATCTCGGTGCGCGCCGTCACGGTGGCGTTGCGCCGGGTGGCGTCGAGCACCGCACCCTCACCGAAGAAGTCGCCGGTCACCAGCGTCACCACGGGCTCGCCGTCACGCGACACCTCGGCCTCGCCCGACAGGATCACGAAGAACGAGTAGCCGCTCGCACCTTCGCGCATCAGGCGCTCGCCGGGGGTCACCTCCCGCTCGTCCATCCGGGCCGCGATCATGGCCACGTCGGCCGGGTCGAGGTCGCTGAACAGGGCGCACGGGGCGAGACGCTGCGGGTCGACGGGCACGGGACTCCTCCGGGACTGCGGTGCACCGACGATACGCCGCCCGGGCCGTCGCCCGAGGGCTCCCGGCACCGTCGACCACCGGTCTTCACCCGGCCGTCACCGGGTGTTCCCCGATCGTTCAGTCCGGGGAGGCGAATTCGAAGTCGGACAGCAGCAGCCGCTGCCGGGCCTCGAGCAGGGGCCGGGTCTCGGGGTGGGTGATGACGAACGTGCGGTTGGCCCGCAGGGCCCGCACCACGAGGCGCCCGAAGTCGAGGTTGGGCATCGCCCCGGGCGGCATGCCCTCGCCCCGCGACGGTGCCGGCCCGCCGAAGCGCTCCGGCCGGTGCCGTCCCGACGTGGCGCCGAGGTTGCCCTCGACCATCCCCGGGCACAGCACCGACACCGCGATGCCCTCGGGCTCGAGCTCGTAGCGCAGCATCTCGCCGTAGGCCATGACCGCGTGCTTCATCACGGTGTAGACGCCGGTGTTGACCCCGCCGGTCATGGTCGGCGACATGGCGAGCAGCCCCGCCATCGACGACGTCACCACGATGTGACCGCCCTCACCGTTGGCGCGCATCCCGGGCAGGAAGGCGTTGACCGTGCGGATCGGCGACATGAGGTGGAACTCGTGGAACCACGCCCACTCCTCCTCGGTCGCGTCCGGCAGGGCCGGGTCGGCGATGACCCCGACCGTGTTGACGAGCACGTGCACCGGACCGAGCACGTCGGCCGCCACGGCGGCCAGCGCGGCGAGCGACGCCGGGTCGGTGCCGTCGACGGTGGCGGCATCGGCGCGTCCGCCGGCCTCGCCGATGCGGGCGACGGTGTCGGCCGCCGACTGCGGGTCGATGTCGCCCACGAGCACGCGGGCCCCGGCCTCGGCGAGGGCGAGGGCGATCCCCTGTCCGACCCCGCTCCCGCCGCCCACGACGACGGCGTTGCGCCCCTCGAACTGCTCCACCCGACCCGCTCCCTCCGTCGGGCCCGCCTCCTGGCGGTCAGGCCCCGTCGCCATTGTGGCCGCGCACGCCCCGGGCGCGCTCGAACTGGGCCGGCCGGCCGTCACCCCGCTCGGCGACGAGCGGCAGGAGGTGCTCGAGCAGGGCCGACGAGACCTCGCCGAGCTGGGCCAGCTGCTCGGGGGTCAGCACGTCGAAGAGGTGGCGTCGCACGCTCTCCACGTGGAGCGGCGCCGCCGCCGCCAGGGCCTCGAAGCCGGCGTCGGTGAGCACGGCCTCGGCGCCGCGTTTGTCGTCGGCGCAGCGTTCGCGGCGGACCCAACCGAGGGCCTCGAGCCGGGTGACGGCGTGCGACAGGCGGCTGCGCGACGACTGGGTGCAGTCGGCGAGGTCGCTCATGCGGAGCCGCCGGTCGGGGCTCTCGGAGAGCATCACCAGGATGTCGTAGTACCCGAACGGCATGCCGGCCTCCCGCTGGAGGTCGCGCTCGAGCTCCTCCCAGAACAGCCGGGAGGCGAAGATCCAGGTGAGCCAGGTCTGACGCTCGGCCTCGGAGAGCCAGCGGGTGGGTTCGGCGGTCACCGGTCGAGGGTAGCCGTTGTTTGAACGTTCAATCATCTCTGCTATGGTGTCGGCAGGCAGTTGAGCCTTCAACCATCTGCCCGGATCCCCGCCCATCCCCGACCCCCCACCCCCACGAGGAGCACACCGTGAGCACCCCCGCCCCCGCCGGCACCCCCGGCACCTGGGACATCGACCCCACCCACACCGAGATCGGCTTCTCGGTCCGCCACCTGATGGTCTCGAAGGTCCGCGGCCGCTTCGGCGCGTTCTCGGGCTCGTTCACCATCGCCGACACCGCCGAGGACTCGAGCGTCGAGGTCACCGTCGACCTCGCCTCCATCGACACCAACAACGCCGACCGCGACGGCCACCTGCGCTCCGCCGATTTCTTCTCGGTCGACGCCAACCCGCAGATGACCTTCCGCTCGACCGCGGTTCGCCCCCAGGGCGACGACTGGGCCGTCGACGGCGACCTGACCGTCGCCGGGGTCACCAAGTCGGTCACCCTGACCGTCGAGGCCCCCGCCGTGCTGCCCCAGAGCCCGTTCGGCGACACCCGGATCGGCTTCTCGGCCACCGGCTCGATCGACCGCCGCGACTTCGGCATCGAGTGGAACGCCCCCGTCGAGGGCGGCGGCGTGCTGGTCGGCCACACGGTCGACCTGGCCCTCGAGGTCGAGGGCGTGCTCCGCACCGCCTGACCCCGAGCCACCGCGCTCGCGTCCACCGGCCCCCGGGGTCGGGCCCGTTCCCCCCGGGGCCCGACCGACGGGGGCCGACGCGCGTGGACCGACGGGCTGGCGGGCCGGCGTCCCGGTGCGCACGGGCGGCGGCCCGAGCGAGCATGATCGGGGGACCACCGATCAGGAGGGGGACGGCGTGGCGGCACGCGGGGGCAAGCAGCAGCGCAGCACGGTCTACCGGCCGCACGAGACCGTGCAGCTCCTCGCCGGCATGGTGGGGATCTTCGTCATCGCCCTGGTCGCCGGGATCCAGATCGACTACGCCACGTCGTTCCACCACGACGTCGAGGTGGTGCTGCGCAGCCTGCAGATCGCCGGCGTCGTCGTGATCGTCGGCACGGCGATCGCCGCCGTGTTCTACGGCGCCCGGCGCGACCACCGCGGACTGGTCCGCGCCTTCATCGTCTACCTCTCCGTCGCGACCCTGCAGATCATCGGCAACATCGCCGGCCTGCTCGACCGCGCCCACGTGCGCCAGAGCAACTACCTGTGGGGCGTGTGGGACGTCGGGGCGTGCTACCTGATGATCGTGGCGGTGTTCACCGGTTGGTACTGGGTCGCCGACCAGCTCACCCCGGGTGGGGCCTTCGACTTCCCCCAGCAGGAGGGTCGCCCACCCGAGCGCCCCCGGATCGTCGACTACATGTTCATCGCCTTCAACGTGTCGTCGACGTTCGGGCCGACCTCCGAGGCCGTGATGTCGCGCAAGGTCAAGGTGCTGATGATGTTCCAGACGTCGTGCTCGCTGGTGGTGCTGCTCGTGCTCGTCGCCCGGGTCGTCGGGCTCCAGAGCCGCTGACCGTGACCGCACCCCGCTCCTGGACCTACGGCACCCAACTGCCGGTCCAGATGCTCTCCACCGCGATCGCCGATCCGTGGGAGGCGGCCGCCACCGTCGACGACCTCGTCACGACCGCCCGCCGGGCCGAGGCCACCGGCCACGACTTCGTCGGCGTGTGCGACCACGTCGCCCTCCCCGACGACGCCGCCGCCCGCATGGGGACCACCTGGTTCGACACCGTCGCCACCCTCGGCTTCCTCGCCGCGCACACCACGAGCGTGCGCCTCTGCTCCACCGTCTACGTCGCCGCCTACCGGCACCCGCTCCAGACCGCCAAGGCGTTCGGCACCCTCGACCACCTCTCGGGCGGGCGGGTGATCCTCGGGGTCGGCGCCGGGCACGTCGCCGGAGAGTTCGCCGCCCTCGGCGTGCCGTTCACGGAGCGCGGCCGCATCCTCGACGAGACCCTCACCGCGCTGCGCGGCGTGTGGGACGACGAGTTCGTGTCGTTCACGGGCGATCGGTATGGCTACGACCGGGTCGGCGTCGGCCCGCGCCCGGCGGCCGGCTCGGTGCCGATCTGGGTGGGTGGCATGACGCCCGCGGCGTGGCGCCGCGTGGGAAGCTTCGGTGACGGGCTCATCCCGATGGGCAACCCCCTCGACCAGTACCCCGAGATCATCGCGACCGTGCGCGCCGCGGCGGCCGCCGCCGGCCGGGCCGACGCCCCGATCGCGATCGGTGGCGGGGTCGGCGCCATGAACCTCACCGGCGGCGACGTCGACGGCCTGCTGCCGGTGTCGTTGCGCACGCCCGACGCCGCCGCCGACGCGATCCGGGCCGCCCTCGCCGTCGGGATCGACGTCGTGCACCTGCGGTTCCGGGCGCGCAGTCTGTCCGAGTACCTCGAGCAGTTCGACGCCTTCGCCGAGACGGTGGTGCCGCTCGTCGGCTAGGCCACCGCGGCGAGCCGCCGGTCGAGCGCTCCCGCCACGACGTCGACGAGCGCCTCGGCGATCGCCGGGCCCCGCACCTCCGCGGCCAGACCGGGCCAGGCGTTGACCTCGAGCACCACCAGCGAGCCGTCGTGCTCGATCAGGTCGACACCCCCGACGTCGAGCCCCAGGGCGTCGACCGCGGCCGTGGCGACCGCCGCCGCCTCGGCGTGCAGCCGGGTGCCGGGCGGCTCGTCGGCGTAGGTGGCGCCGGGCAGGTTGGTCACGAACGATCCGGCCGGAGCGGTCCGACGGGTGACCGCCACCGCCTCGGCGCCGAGGCCCCGCCGGGCCACCACCACACGCAGGTCGTGCCCGGCACCGGTGGCCAGCGCCTGCACCACCCGGTGGTCGACGGTGTCGTCGACGAGCGGACGGCGCTGCCCGAGGTCGGCGGCAGCCAGCGCCGCGCCGACGTGGCGCTCCACCCCGCGGGCCTTGGAACCCCGGGCCGGCTTCGACACCAGCGCTCCGGTGCCCACGACGGCGTCGTCGATCGTCACCCCGTCACCGGGCACCACGCCGAGGGTCGCCAGGACCGGCACCCCGGCGGCCGCCAGGCGCACCGTGGAGGCCAGCTTGTCGGAACAGACCTCGGCCCCGGCCACCGACGGCACCACGACCGTCCCGGCCCGGGCCCACAGGTCGAGGACCTGGCGCACGAACGGCCACGGGCGGTTGACCCCACGCGGCAACGCGGCCCGGGGGCGACACTCCACCCCGTCGACGAGCACCCGGGCCCCGGCCGCGTCGACGGCGAGCGCCAGGCGCGACGGGTGCACCACCTCGGCCGTCCAGCCCCGCCCCCGGGCGGCGCCCACCAGGGCGGCGTGGTCGGCCACCAGGTGGTCGGGGTAGCCGACGACGACGAGGTCGAGATCACGCACGCCCGTGCCAACGGGCCGGCGGCGCCGACCATTCCCGCCCTGCCCCGCCCCGCCCCGCCCCGGCCCGGACCGGGCGTGCCTCAGGGCAGGATCGCGACCCGCGCCACCGGCGCGGCCGGAGCCTGGCGGCGGTGCAGCGCCCGCTCCAGCGAGTGCAGGAGCACGTTGCGGGTGTCCCGGGGGTCGATGAGCTCGTCACCCCCGAACGTCTGGGCCGAGCGGTACGACGCCTCGAGCTCCATGGTCCGCAGCAGCTCGGCCTCGTCGACGTCGGAGCCCCGCGACCGGCTCATCGCCGCCGCACCCATCGCCCCCATCGTCGCACCCGGGAACGTGAACACCGCCGACTGGTTGTCGAACGGGATCATGCCCATCACCATCGAGCCGAAGCCGTAGGCCTTGCGCAGCACCACGGTGAACTTCGGCGACGTCGCCTGGGTCTGGGCGGCGAACATGCGCGCCCCGCTGCGCAGGATGCCCGCCCGTTCCGACGCACTGCCGGGCATGACCCCCGGGTTGTCGGAGAGGAAGACGATCGGCAGGTGGAACGAGTCGGCGACCATCACGAAGCGCGCCGCCTTGTCGGCACCGTCGACGTCGACCGAGCCGGCGTTGATCTTCGGCTGGTTGGCCACCACCGCCACCGGGTGCCCCCCGAGGCGGGCGAGTGCCGTCACCACCGTCGGCCCGAAGGCGGGCTGCACCTCGAACGCCGTGCCCTCGTCGAACACGAGGTCGATGACGTCGCGCACGTCGTAGACGAGCCGACCGTTGCGGGGCACGATCGCCAGGATCTCGTCGACCGGCCGGGGACCGTCGTCGCCACCGGCGATCTGCTCGGGGTACGACCACGCCGACGACGGGAAGTAGTCGAGGTAGAGGCGCACCAGGTCGAGGGCGGCCCGATCGTCGTCGGCGACGTTCATGACCAATCCGCTCGCCAGCGCGACCGCCGGCCCGCCGAGGTCCTCCTTGGTGATCGTCTCACCCAACGACTCGTGCACCACCGGCGGACCGGCGGTGAAGATCGCACCCTGGCGGCTCATCACGGTGAAGTCCGACATCGGCGCGACCAGCGCACCGTGACCGGCCGACGCGCCGAGCACGGCGGTCACCACCGGCACGTTGCCCGAGCAGCGCGACTGCGACAGCAGGTCGGTCGGGGTGCGCGTGCCGTGGCTGCCCTCGGCCCGGAACCCGGCGCCCTCGAGCATCATCACGAGCGGCACCCGGTCGATGAGGGCGATGTCGGCGACCCGGTAGCGCTTGGCGTTGGCCGCGGCGCTGATCGTGCCGGCCTTCACGGTGAAGTCCTCGGCGGCGACCATCACCGGTCGGCCGTCGATACGGCCCGACCCCATCACGATCGCGTCGGCCGGGGCGTCCTCGCCGCCGACCAGCGTGCCCAGCTCGAGGAACGAGCCCGGGTCGAGCAGGTGGTCGATGCGGGCGCGGGCGTCGAGCTTGCCCGCACCGCGGTGCTTGGCGAGCCGCTCGGCGCCGCCCATTCCCCGCGACACCCGACGCCGCTCGGCGAGGTCGTCGAGCGCCTCCTGCCAGTGCCCGGGCCCGTCGTCGGCCATGTCGTGTCCTCCCCCGGCCGGCCGCACCCCGTGGTGCACGTCGGCGGTGCCCGGAGCGTACCCACCCGTCGCCCCCGGGACCGGCGGCGGTTCTGCCACACTGCCCCGATGGTTCCGTCGGACCCACCGCCGCGTCGGCGTAGCGGCCGCCCCACCACCGCCGAGGCCGCGGCCCTCGACCGCGACGTCCGCGAGGCCGCGCTGGCGGCGTTCCTCGCCCATGGGTACGACGGCACCTCCATGGACGCCGTCGCCCGGGCGGCCGGCACCACCAAGGCCAGCCTCTACGCGCGCCACCCCACCAAGGAGGCGCTGTTCACCACCGTGCTGGAGTGGGCGGTCACCCGCCCCGACTGGCCCCAGCCTGAGCCGCCGACCCCGCCGCTCGACGACCTCCCCGCCGCACTGCTCGCGGTCGCCACCACCGCGTGCCGCCGGGCCACCGACCCGGCGATGGTGGCCCTGAGCCGCATCGCCGTCGCCGAGGCCGACCGAGTCCCCGACCTGGCCCGCCGGGCCCAGGCCAACGTCACGTGGGCCCGACGCGAGACCGTGGTCGCGCTCCTGCGCCACCACGCCGCAGCCGGCACGATCGTCGCCGACGACCCCGACCTGCTCGCCGAGCACTTCCTCGCGATGGTCGCCGGCATGCCCGCCCGCCTCGCCTCGTTCGGAATCGTGCGCGACCCCGCCGACCAGGACCGGCGCACGCAAGCGGCGGTCGACCTGTTCCTGCGCTCGCTGCGCCCCTGACGGGAGGACCCGTGGCCGCACCCGCCTACAAGATCGTCGCCCTCATCCCCCGCCGCCCCGACCTCACCCCCGAGGAGTTCCGGGCGATCTACGAGGGTGAGCACGCGCCGCTGTTCCACCGCACCATCCCCGACGCCGTCGCCGCCGCCATCGTCGGGTACTCCCAGGACCACGCCGTGGCCCTCGGTCGGGGCGAGCCCGCCTACGACTGCGTGACCGAGATCGGCTTCGCCGACCTCGCCGG